>NZ_PCOH01000065.1:0-9914 GCF_002976445.1 Bacillus sp. MYb56 | reverse complement strand
TCATTGCGATTGTCATATTATTTCCTCCTCTTTTGTTGTTGCTAAGATGTGATTTCTCTTTATGCTTCCATTATAGTAAGCGCTTACATTTTTATCAATACATTGTAATATGCAATATTGCATATTACATAAACTGGTTTTATTGCTATAATGGAAAAGGGAAAAGAATGTTTATCATTCTTTTCCCTTTTTGTATTTTCATGCACCTCACATATCTATCGTAAGAGAGTACTTGTATACGATTATTTACTACATTCCTTTTCTTGGTTCTGTTGCAAAGTTTCCGAAGACATAAAGAGATGGGGAATATTGCGGACCAGTTTTATGAAACTATTAATAATTCATGTAATGCGTTATACGTCGAAAAAACGAAGTTTGGTTGAAGACTTCGCTTTTGTTTGTATATGGCATAGACAGTTTCTATACCTTTAATAGTACGTGAGGCATGGCGAAGACTTTGAAAGCCTAAGGAACGGGAAATTCGACGTTTCACATGTCGATGATCTTGCTCGATGATATTATTGAGGTACTTTATTGTACGAGAAAGGTATTTTTGTAAAGACATATCTCCTTATGCGGAAGCTAAAGAAGGAGATATGTCGTCAGAACCGTTGGTTCTCCAAAAGTTCGAGCTAGTCTTTTCATAAAAGCATACGCTGCTGGTTTGTCTCGTTTTTGACGAAGTTGAATATCAAGTGTTTATCCCTCTTTATCAATTGCTCGATATAAATAACACCACTTTCCTTTAATTTTGATATAGGTTTCATCCAAACGCCAAGATAACAATGTGTTTTTGTTTTTCTTCTTCCAAATTTGATAGATAAGATTTCGATATTCATGAACCCAGCGCATGATAGTTGTTGGATGAATAGAAATACCACGTTCTTTGAGAATTTCAGACACATCGCGATAGCTTAAAGAAAAACGAAAATAGTGGCCAGCGGCTACCAAGATAATATCTTTCTCGAACTGTTTTCCTTTAAAATATCCCATTTATTAAGCTCCTTGTTTGTTTTTTACAGAGTTTAGCTTACTTTAGAAAACTTTACAACAGAACCCTAATGTTGATATCTGATGAATATTTTTGAAAAGGGAGTGATGTTATAAAGTCACGATAATGTAATTTTTATAAGAATTAAATGAAAGCAACATGAAATTTTAGAACCGACATGAAGTGGAGAGAATAATTATATGTATCCTAAGTTTTTTAACAAAATGGCTTTTTCAAAAAAACATAAAGATTTATTAATTCAATTGTATAATAAAGAAATTACACGAAGTGAATATAATCACTTATTAAACGCTTTATATGAGCCAACACCAAAAGCACCTGACTATAAGACTAAAGATAATACTTTGACTGTTTAACAATTTTAATAACTTTATTAAATGCTTCTAAATCTATTCATGTTATTAGGTTCAATTAGTTTATTTCAATTTACAAAAGAATAATAACACAAAAAATGCATCTGCATAGATACGCTTTTTGTGTATAGCCGACAATAGGACTACTGGTAACTATCTTTAAATGAAGTAAATTCAGATTAGATAATGTTAATAGAAAACAAAGTAGCACCATATAAATTAGTAGACAGTATACACTTTTGTTAATGTCTATCTTTTTCTAAGTAAAAAAATTGGTATGTTCTCATTGACTTATCTATGGGTTCTGGTGCAAAGTTTTTTATACATAGGGGTGCCGCCGCATGCCCATCAACTTAAGATTTTAAAGTAGCCCCTAAACGAAAATTTTATTATTTTACAGTTATTTATGAGAATTCAACTCATTTTTTTCGGTTTGGGGAACAACCCACTTCTTAAGTCGACGGGCATGTATGATGAAGTCTATTATATAAATTGGTCAAAAACTGACCTTCCTCAGTTTCTTTAATTCAATACATATGTTTTTTGTCATGGGAATATATGTATTGAATTTCACTTAGTCTAAGAACATCATAACATTCTAAATAGTATGGAGCGTGTATTATAATGAAAAAGATTTTATTATCGTTTATAACATTAGGAATGCTTATAGGATGTGAAAAATCTGATTCGTGTGATGAAGCAAGAGCTATCTACTCTGGAAATTGTAATTCTGCTAATACACTGACAAACGACAAAGCTGAATTACAATTAGATTCCAGATAGTTGCTTTAATACTTAATTTATATTTTAACAGGTAACAATTTCATTTCATTTTAGAGGGATATTTCCAATCGCGATTTCCTTTAGAAATAGTCGAAGAGGTTTCACTTTTTTTAGTTAGGCTTTGTTTCTCTATGTTTTCCAGAGATTTTCGCATCTGTTCCATTTGTTCTTTTCCTTCTATTATATCAAACTCGATCCATTTGTAATGGATATAGCATCCCAAGAGAGAAACAATATATAAATGTAGACTATTGGTTCGTGTTGTTTAATATAATAATTAAGACGGTACGTGAAATTAATATATTAGTGATAAAAAAGCTTCCTGTATAGCGGAGCCTTGAATTTCCCTATTTAACTTGGTATTGTTGCAACTGTTTAACCAGGTACTCCGCACCTTGTGGGCTTACCGTAATCTTTCCATTTGCTAATGACATATTACGTTCTGAAATCTCACCTGTTACCACACAAGCCCCACCAGCTTGATACTTCTGTAAAACAATTTTTTCTCCCTCTATAAAGATCTCTAATGGTGATTGTTCTTTGATACCAAAAGTATCCCTCAATTCTTTTGGGATAACTACAAGCCCTAATCCATCTACTTTTCGAGTCATTCCTGTTGATTTCATTTAGCTTTCCCCCCTTTTCATTATCTTTTGTATCCAATATAATTCTATTTTATTGTAACAAGCTTTCACCAAAAATTAACAACATCACGATCCAGAAACTTACTATCAGCATTACTACCTGTTTACACCTTTGTTGAAATGAAAGGTTCTGGTGCAAAAATAAAACAAAAGAGAATAAAGCATATATATTCCTAACGGAATCGTATCTTATGTTGCAAGTCCAAACAATTGATGGATGAATTCTTTTTGATTTTGGATAGACTGGTTGGACTTATCCCCGTCAAGTAGACAACTGTAAAAAAGACTATGCAGCCATCGAAATTCGATATTCGATCGGAGCTCGATGATTGAGTCGTTTTTGGAATCGTTTGTAGTTATAATGATAGATGTATGTTTCAATTGCTTGAATCTGTTCATGCAATGTATTATCCTTTGAAAGGCGTAATTGCCTTTGACTACATGTTGAACGCCACTTATAGTAGCTAGAGCGATTTAACTGCGCAATGACGACAAGCCAGGTTACTTTGTACCGAGAACGTAGTTCTTCAATAATCTCGTACTTAGCCGTTTGAGCAAGAACACCTCCTATAGATTTGGATACTGCTTTTTTAAGTAAGCCACTTGCGCCTTGTAGTATTCCAATTCTTCTTCCATACTATCGAATTTCATACGAGGACGACCTTTTACTTTGATATATGTTTCATCGACTCTCCAAGAGTCATTTATTTGTTTGAGGTAACGTCGGATCCGTTTGTCCAATTCAGGACCATACTGATGAACCCAACGCATAATCGTTGTATGAGAAATGGATAAACCCCGTTCCTCCATCATTTCCACCAAATCACGAAAACTTAGGTTGTACCGTAGGTACCATTTTACCGTTAATAAGATAATATCAGGCTGATAGTGCTTCCATTTGAACCAATTTTTCTTTTCCATACCGATTACACACCTTTTTAGAGTAATAGTATCAGTATGTCCAAGTTTTAGAGATTACTTGTAATTACCTTGAAGTTTTTGCACCGGAACCATAGATAGTATTACTAATGAATTTATGACATTAGCAAAACCTGAGGCATTAGAAATTAAAACTAATGACCTGAATGTATTAATGAAGCAAATTGTAATGTTACTTGAACCTCAAGCGATAATGAATTGCATACAAATTAAAACTGAGTTTACATCTGATACTTCATTCATACTTTGTGAATGTAATCAATTAAAGCAAGCTTTTATAAATATCTTAAAAAATGCAATTGAAGCAACTCCAATGGGAGGGGAAATCTTAATTCAAATCGAATATGTACCTGATAAAAACCTGGTAAACATTCGATTTATCGATGACGGGTGTGGAATTGAAAAAGAACGTTTACCTTATCTAGGAGAACCATTTTATAGTATTATAAGAAAATGGTATCGGTTTAGGACTAATGATCTGTTATAAAATTATTGAAAAGCACCAAGGAAAGATATTTATTGAAAGTGAAGTAGGTAAAGGAACAACAGTTAATATTAATCTTCCTATATCTACTCTTGAAAAAGAAAACTCTTATTCAACTTCTTAAATACATCCTAGAATCATGAAGTACAGTTTATAAAAGTTGATAAAAAGCACCTTCCATATTTGAAGGTGCTTTTTAATGCAATAAGTTACTATTATTTTAATACCTTTCTAAATTTACGACCAAAAGAAAGAGCCATACCCGCAAGAACCATCAATAAACCCATTGCTGCACTGTTATTTGTACTTGCACCCGTTTTTGGAAGCTCTTTATATGTATCTTCTTTTTTATCAGAAGTACTATTGTTTGAGATTTTACTGTTACCAGTATCAGAGGCATTGCTGTTGTTAGTACCAGTACTGCCTTTATCAGGGTTATTACCGTTATTGTTGTCTGAGCCATTATTTCCGTTATCAGAACCGTTACCATTGTCCTTATCTTTCACAACCACTTTTTGTATTGTAGTTACCTCATTGCCTGCGAAATCTTTGACACTATATATTACTTCATAAGTACCGGCTTTAGATATATCAACAGTTCCTTCATGCGTTACTTTAGAAGTAAGGTCACCGCCTTCTTTATCAGTAGCTGATACTCCTGCCATTGGATCGAATTGATTACCCTCAGTAATTGTAGTTTCAGCAGGTACTTTTAGTACTGTTTTTTCATCTTTAACTTCTTCTCTAGCTCTAACCGTTACTGTTTGTTTCGCAGTTACTTCATGACCTTTAGAGTCTGTAATTGTGTAAGTTAATACATAAGTACCGGCTTTAGATGTATCTACTTTACCATCAACTGTTACTTTAGAAGTAAGGTCGCCGTCTTCTTTATCAGTAGCTGATACTCCTGCCATTGGGTCGAATGAATCTCCTACATTCATTGTTGCTCCAACAGGCACTGTTAATTTAGGTTCCATATCTGGAGTTTCTCCATTTTCCTCTACAATTACAGTCTGTGTAGCCGTTGCATTAACCCCTTGGGAATCGACAACCGAGTACTCCACAATGTAGTTACCTGGTTTAGAAGTATCTACATCGCCTTTATGTTTTACTCTATTTGTTAAATCACCATCTTCTTTATCAACAGCTTTTACGCCTCTCATCGGGTCGAACGTATCACCTACATGTAGTGTAGTTGTAAACGGTACAGTTAACTCCGGCGCTTGTTTTTCCACAGCTTTTTCTTTTTCTTCCACTGTTACCTTAATTTTTGCTGCATCAAAAGCTTCTTGGACCGCTTGAGCTTCAGCCGAGTTCGCGCCATATTTATTTGTTGCAACTCGAAGGCATGCTGATCTCAATTCAAAGAAATCAGAAGTCATGTTTAGTTCATCAGTGTTTGCATAATAAAAAATATCAAACATTTTATCCTCGCCAATACCTTTTACAGTTACACCGTTATGAGTGCCACCTTTTGCAATTAAATATGCAACTTTATTAATAATACTTGAGTTGAAATGAACGCCTCCATCATCCTCTCCATTTAAATTAGTATATTTACTATAATCATCTGGATATGGTACTCCATTTGAATAATTGATTGAAGATGGATTTTTCATATCACGTAAAACTAATCCAGTTTGTTCTCCTATTGTCCAGTTAAAATTCCCATTGTTTATATATTTCTCAATAGCCGTCCCCATAATATCCGATAACGCCTCGTTAATCGCACCAGATTCTCCGGAATATTCAAGATTGGATTCGCTAGATGTAACCGCATGTGTAAATTCATGTCCCGCTACGTCAAATGCCTTCACCATAGGATCTCCATATACGAGCATACTACTATTATTAATATTAGCACTTAATGCATTTTTCCAATTTTTTGGATCGTTCGTATCCTCAGAATCCCAAGCGTGTACAACTGAAACTACTTTTTGTCCCTTATTATCAAAACTATTACGCTTGTATTTATCTTTATAAAAATCAAATACTTTCGTCGCTAAGTAATGGGCACTTACCGCTTTTGGATCATTAAATGTTGTTGAAGTGCTAGTTGCTAGTGTGCCAGGATAATAGCTTTCCTCTTTAGTAATATCTCTGTAATTCACATCATATGTTTCAATTCCTTGCCCCCTTGAATAATCAGCAAGTGCATATTCACCATTACTTTGTTTAGAAATACCAAATGTACGAGATATACCGAAAGCATCGTTTCCTGTTCCAGTTAATGATGCAAGATTGCTTTTTCTACTTTCCTCTAAGGCATCAACAAGCTTCTCACTTGCTTTTAAATCTGAATCTTGTACCATATTTTTTAACATTTCACCATTATGAGCATTCACTAAATAAGTTCCAGATACATATTTTGGTGTTACTGCAGCAAATGTAACCTGGTATGCATTACTGGCTTGTCCATTATTTTCATCAACAAAAATAACTTCCTTTACTTCTGGCTCAGAAATAAACTTGATATCATTCCCGTACTTCGTAAAAATATATTGTTTCGCTTTTTCTTGTGATAGATTAATAGGCTTCTTTAAATCTTCTTGTTTTAAATTTTGCGCACTATCCCCTGAAACACTTTTAATAACACCCTTTTTATCTACGTGTGCAGTCAATTGATACCCATATACTTCTTTTCCTTCATATGTTTGTTGCATACGCACAAGTGTAGTCCCATCATACGAACCGCGTTTTTGAAGAACCTTATAATCTACTCCCATTTCTCCATTCACTTGTTTTGGAGACAAAGCTTGCTCTGTCTTTTCCTTAAGGGCATCTTTTACTACATTCTCTGGTGCCTTTTGTGATGGTTGTGTAAGTTCACCTGTACGGAACGAATCCTCCTGAATTTGAACTTGTAATTGATCTGTTTCCTCTGCATGACCTACTCCATATGGTATTACAGCTGTTAAAGCTAATCCTGTTGTTAATGCAACTGTAGCTGTTCTTTTTTTATTTTTCATCATATTTACCTCGTATCATTTTCTAAAAAATTAAGCTTATAAAAAGGTAACGTCACATGCCTATCAACCTAGCAGAACAAATTGCCCCCAAAACGATAAAAATGAACTTCGGTGCTATAAAAACACAAAATTTTTGTTTAGGGGGCGTTATAAAGTTTTTAAGTTGATATGGGGTATTACCAATTAAATTTTTACGAGCAGTAATACGCCCTTATAATGATGATATAATAAACCACTCAACTTCATTTTCTTTTTATTGATGGGATTGCGCATTTGAAATTGCATTATATAAAAACTGTGCATACTGTTCACGTGTTACGTTCATATCCGGAGCAAATTTCCCTTCTCCAACTCCTACTGCAATATGGTTCGATTGCACGGCACTAATCGCATCTTTTGCCCATGAATTTGCTGGAACATCGTTGAAATTATGTGGCGCCTTTACATCTAATCTAAACGCTTTCTTAATAACTTGTGCCATTTCTGCACGTGTTAATGTAGCTTTCGGTCTAAAGTTTCCTTGATCATCTCCTTGGAAAATTCCTAGCTTAGTTAAAGCTAATATTTCCTCAGGAAACATTGTTGAATTTCCATCGATATCTCTGTATGGATTTTCATATTTATCTTGTTTTTCTATATACAAAGTACGGTAAATTAATGCAGCTACTTGTTCACGTGTTACATTATCACACATACCAAATATCCCATTTCCATAACCTGCAATAATTCCTTTATTCGCTAAATCATGAATTGCATGAAATGCCCAGTGTTCTTGTGGGACATCCTTAAATGTAGTTCTATTTACTCCTGCATCGATTTGCAAATCATTTTTTATTACATCCCAAAGTGGATTATCTTGACGCTTTGGTTGCCCCTCTTCATCCCATTTTATTTTTTCTGTTCCTAATTCATAATTCATTCCTGTCCAAGTATCTTCACGGAATGCATAGAATGATTTATGCCATCCTTTCTGATTGAATATAGAAATTAAGTCTTGCATGTATTGAGGTGCTCCAGGAACGGTACGATTAATTCCAAATTCCTCAGCAATGATTCGATTAGATGGTACATGATTTTCCTGAGACCAATTTTGAACAGGCTGTAAGAATGTATTTAATCCATCTTTATCCCACATCATAGGTGTTTCTAAATCTCCTACTTTTACAATTCCAGGATATTGATACTCTTTATTTTGATTTTCACGTTGACTTGTTAATTGATATGGCTCATACATATGAAATGCATACAATGTCTTATTATCTTTAACTGGTTTAAGATATTTAAAAGCCCAAGGTGTGGCATATAGACCTGAATCTAAAATAATAGGTGTTTCTTTATCTACTTCACGAATTGAAGTAACAACTTTTTGATAAAATTCATTTAAATCAGCTGGGGTTCCCTTCACTTTTGAATACCATTTCTCATAATCTTCCGTCCAAAAATCATTATATCTATTTTTCTTAGATGTTTCTGGATGTGGTTCATTGATAATGTTGTAACCAACCACAGCTGGATGATCTTTCAATTCAAACGCAAGGTCCTTCCAAAATTGGCTTGCTTGTTCTTGATATTTCTCTTCTTCCCAAATTCTATCATCATTCTGATTATTGTTAAATTGACGCCAACGATCACCAGGTAATGAAAGCATTGTAAGTACAACTTTAATTCCTTGTGATTGTGCAGCATCTAAATCTGCTTTCAATTCTGCTACATCCTCTTCCACCAATCTTTGATAATTATCTGCATTACCGATAAGAAAATCTTTTCCTGATGTATCTGGTTTGTCTTCAAATAAGAAATCCTTATCTTTTGCCCATTTATCAGGTGCTAAACGAACATATTCAATATGAGCTTCCTTTGCACTTTTGTAGTTCTCAGGTAATGAAGTGCTATTCATAAAATTAGTACCTGTTCTTTTAGAATTCCAAAAATCCATTTTGGAACCTGCACTTTTGTATGTCTCAGCTTTCACATTCATTTCTTGTATCCCTAAGCTCATCATGCCTATTAATGCGACTATCGGTATGATTTTTTTCATAACTTCTCCCTCTTTCCATGTCAGTTTCTTATTATAAAATAAATCACTTATGTTACAGGAAAGTGACAATTTCAAAAAAATTAATTTATCAGCATTGGCAGGTAAAGAGGGAGCAGACACAAAAACAGGCTGTGGAGAAAGTCTTCTTCACAGCCTGAGAACAAGTTATATATCCAAATATGACTTGTTCCTTTCACTATTTAGTTTTTATCGTTTGTTATAGTTGATATAACTAGGGTCATTATAAACCCACTGATTCGTTTCAATTCTTAGCCAACCATTCTTTTCTTCATATACTGTAACTTTTTCACCTTTACTTGCCTTTCTAACAATAGAGTAGTTTGTACCTGCTCCACTCCGAACATTTACCCCAATACCATTTATTTGAGCTGTTCCAATTGTATTTTGAACACTACCAGTTTCAATTACTTGAAGCATGTTTAGAATGAATGATGCTGTTTCACCACGAGTTGTTGTTCCTTTAGGGTCATATTGATTGTCACCCTTACCTTTTACAATACCTAGTCCATACAATCTTTGTACGTCTTCCTTATAGATAATTTGGTCTTTGTCTGAGAATGGTAAGTTTGCAACTGGCCCCCATAGACCTTTATACTGTAAAGCCTTGTTTACAATAATTGCTGATTCTTCTCTTGTAATAGGTGTGTTTGGGTCAAAATAACCGTCACCTC
>NZ_PCOH01000064.1:0-10126 GCF_002976445.1 Bacillus sp. MYb56 | reverse complement strand
ATACACACAAAGATAAAAAATGGTGCCCATGGCACTTACGTTTTCGTTTCATTCCGCCTGCTTCTATAGCTAATTGATTAAGTGTAGCAGGAGACATATAGCGATATAACTCTTCGGCAAATAAAGACAACTCTTGTTTTTGATGCATATTCATAAAAAGCACGTCACCCTTTCTTATTAACATAAGAGAATAGTAACGTGCTTTTAACTTCAAGAATAGTCTAAATCCTTAAGTTGATGGATGTGGGGTAGCACCACATCGCCATCAACTTAAGAATTTTATAACACCCCCAAAACGAAAAAAATGAACTAAATTCCTATGGACAACTATGAAAGGATGGAATTTTCGTTTTGGGGATACTTCAAAATATTAGCTTGATGGGCATGTGATAAGACCCCAATTAGTTTCACTCAAACTAACCCTCATAAAAGCAACACAATATATATATAAAATAAAAAAAAGATTTACGAAAGACTTTTGTAATATTTGTGAAAGAGAAATGAAAGATTTTTAAACTAAGATGAACTTACTGATATTGATGTTATATCAGTCGTTAATAAAAAGTACCAGTAGAGAGTGAAGAACAGCATTGTGTTAAAGCAATCTGAACTAAATTCTACTAAGAGAGGAAAACAAAAATGAAAAAAAACTTTAAAACAATTAGAATTGGTAAGAAATTAATTCCTGCCACAGCGGCATTAGGTATTCTTTTTTCTTTAGCCCCTGTTGCAGAGAACAAAGCTAGCGCAGGTTTAGCCACGGTGTTGGATGTGACTATTACTTCATTAGGTATTGTAGCTGATATTTATGAAAAGCTTGGGATATCTGTAGGAGAGCCTGACTTATCTAATTACACTGGCCCCTATGCAGAGAATGTGTCTTACAGAGCTCCTAACTTTAAATCTGGGGAATTTAATATTTCTATGCATCATACGAAAGGAGATTCCAATTTCACTAGAACGATTAAAGTACTATATCCAGATGGAAAAAGTGAGATGAAAGACTTAAAATCGGGGCAACAGCTTAAGATTACAGAACCCGGTACAATTGTAGATTTGAAACCCTTTACAGAATCTGTATCAGAGCACGATCTTCTTTACATTACAAAAGCGCAATTGGATGAAGGAAAAACCGGGGTTGCGCTTAATCAAGGTATCACCATATACGTAGAAAAAACATCCGGTGAAAATAAAGTACTTGTTGACGAATTTTATAAGAAGAAATTTGGAGCAGATTCTCTTGACGGTTTTAAAGGATTAGGGGTGGACCGCTTTTCTTACTTAACAGATGAACAAAAGAAGGTAGCAACATTGACTTCACATCCAGTAGGTAGAGAAGTTCTTTCTAATTATGTTACGAATAACCCTACAGCTCAAGCAGATTTTAATAACCGGTCAAGTAATGTATTCGCAGAGATCACCAATACCCTAGAGACACCTATTAAAGCAGCATTTGGCTCACTAAATCACGGTGAATCCTATCAAATTATCCCCTATAAAAAAGGAAGCAATAAAGTATTGGTAAAAGCAGGTTCAAAATATCTTTCAGGGAAAGAAGGAAATGTTCTTCAATATTCCGATTCGATTGGTGACGATGAATTGTTTGAACTTGTCTCAGCCCCCGCTTTTCTTAATAAATGGCAGTTTGATTTGGTAAACAAGAATGGAGTACGTCTGACTAGTAATCCATACATTCAAGGCTTCCTGAAGGAAAACGATGGTGCTAATTCTTTCAGATCTGGAATTAGTTTCACTGCAAAAACCAATGATGAAGTTCACAACTGGTTAATAGACTGGTACCCTGGTAAAGAACATGATAGACAGAAGTATGATGGAAGAGTAGAGTTCAAAGCTAATGATAAAAGTGATGGCTCTATATGGACTGCATACGATGCTTCTGGAAAATTAATAACGAATAGTTGGATAGAACGAGATGGAGCATATCATTATGCAGATGCTTCAGGAGTTCTTTTGAAGGGTTGGCAGGAAATTAAAGGTAATACGTATTATTTTGCTCCGCATTCTAACTCCCTGGTAGTGTCATCAAACTCATCTGATGCACAGATTGAGGGTAAGGTCTATCATTTCAAGGATTCTGGTGTTCTGCAGCGATCAGCCTGGAAAGATGAGCAATATTCTGATGCTTCTGGAGCGTTTGTTAAAGAGGGTCTGAAAGAAATAGAAGGTAAAATTTACTATTTTAAAGATCTCGCAGTTACAAAGAATGAAATGCGTCTAGAAGACCAACATGTCATTCTTCACTTTTCCAACAAAGGCGTGCTTGAGAGGGCTTCAGATCTGAATGGGAAAGCATTAGCTAGTACTACTACTGTTACTCTTAACGGGAAACACGTAGTCTTTGAGAAAGACGGTTCTGTTAGAAAGCCAGGACTCACTGGAAAGAGACCTTTCCTCCAATCAGATGGAACTGAAAAGGTCACAATGCACTATTATAGCTTAGAGGATGGAGCTTCCTATTCGGGTTGGAAGATAATTGATGGAAAGAATTATTATTTTAAAGATGGTAAGCACTACACTTTTGATGGTTATGAAAATATTGACGGAAAAAAATATTATTTTAATAATGACGGACAAGCTATGTTGACAGGGTTTAAAAAAGAAAACGGTAAAATATACCACTTCAATGATAAAGGCGTAATGCAAAAAGGGTGGCAAGAAATCGATGGTAAATGGTATTACTTCGATGATTCTGGAGCAGCTAAGATAGGATGGTTCTCTGTTGGTGGTGGATACCATTTCCCTTATTACGGGTACTTTACTTATTATGCCAAAGAAGATGGTTCAATTTATCAAAACACCACTGTTGAACTTGATAATGGGAAAGGTGTTTGGAAGACTTATAAATTTGACAGTCATGGACACAAAGGTTATTAATAATCCAAAAAGAGTCTGTTTTTTATAAATATGACTCTCTAAATGAGATCCCTCAACCTAACTGGATCATATAACTCTGAAAAACTAAAAACATGGCTTCCAATCAGTGAATGAGAAAATGGGTTAAAGAGTGGGCGTTGATATTCTTTTAAGAATTTAATCATGTGAAGAAGTACATTTCTAATGTCCATGAAACAACAAGTCGAGAATGGCCGTAGGACCTTCGTCTTTGATAGTAATGGATATTACAAGGTGAAAAGTTAGTTAATAATGGGCTAGTACTGTTGCAGATAATGGTAGCGCCCCAGTTGTAGCTTCTAGTGAATTCATTTTAAAACCTGAGAATACAACTGCACCAGGCAATAATCACAAATGGGAGTTAGAAAGTATTAAGTAAAGAGCCATGCAATATATGTACCCTCTATCCATATGAATAGGGGGTATATATGGATTTCTAAATATAACAAGTCTTTCTATACATTTGTTACCCCTACTCCATACGCCACAAACTGAAGACTCCCCAGTATTTATTCTTTTAGGAATGGTATATAAACAGAATTTACCTAGTCATACAAGTAATCAAGTGTTAAAATTACCTTCTGAATTATAGAATCACCTTTAATAATTTTTAATGAATATAAGATCAAAGTGTTGGATTCCGACTTACTAATACTATCAGTGATAACTTCTGCATCTCCAAGTTCCATAGATTTATTAGATGAAAGCAGATAAAAGAAACATTTCAATTGTGATTTATGCACAAGAAGCGAGGATTATATATGAAAAAAAGGATTTTAATCGTAGAAGATGAAGAAAACATTCGAGAAGTATGCAAACGGTATTTAGAAAGAGAAGGATACGAAGTATATACAGCTATGAATGGAATGGAAGGCTGGGATGTATTTCATCAATATCAACCAGATTTAATTATTTTAGATCTCATGATGCCGAAAAAAGATGGATGGGAATTATGTGAGGAAATTCGTCAACAATCAAATGTCCCTATTATTATGTTAACTGCTAAGGGAGAGGAAAGAGATCGAATTTTAGGTTTAACAATGGGAGCAGATGATTATGTAACAAAGCCGTTTTCACCTCGTGAATTAGTATTAAGGGTTCAAATTATACTTAGAAGAGGCAATCAAATACCGATACAAGCAAAAGAATCCCTATCAGAAGTAATAGAATTTCCAGATTTGAAAATTTATCCAAAGACGAGATGTGTACTTGTTTGTGAAAATAAAGTGGAATTAACGGTGAAAGAATTTGAGGTACTTTATGTCATGGCACAGCATCCAAAACAAGTATTTTCTCGTTCGCAACTTCTTGAACTTATTTGGGATTTTGAACATGAAGGGGGCACAAACACAGTAACCGTGTTAGTGAGTCGTTTACGTGACAAACTGGAGAAGCATACGATAAAGAATCGTTGGATTCATACTGTTTGGGGAATAGGATATCGCTTTGAGCCAAATGGAGGAAATGAAACATGAGATTACGCATTCAATTGTTATTGATGAATTTATTAAGTACCAGTATCCTGGTAATTGCTATATGGTATAGTGAAACGCAAATGTTACTTGAACCAGAACAAACACGGTTATTAACAGTAATTGCGGTTGTAGGACTGATTATTTCAACGTTTATTTACTGGTTAATGACACGCCCTATCATGAGGTCCATTCAAAATTTAATTGAACTAACGAAACAATTTAGCGATAGACAATTTGAAACGAGGTATATAATTGGAAAAGAACCACGGGAGTTTAAAGAATTAGCAACAGCCTTCCAACAGATGGCCAAAAATTTGGAAGAAGGGTTTACTAAGTTAGAAGAAGGGGAAAAAGCACGTAAAGAGCTCATTACGAATATTTCACACGACTTACGAACACCAATGGCTAGCATACAATTGATGATAGAAGCATTACAAGATAATCTGATTGAAGATCCTGAAATGAGAAATCAGTACTTAGTTACGATTTTAAAAGAAATAAAAAGATTAAGTGGATTAATCAATGACTTATTTGACCTTTCAAAGTTAGAAATTGGGCAAGTAGATTTTCATCCAACTTTAATACATATGGACAAAGTCCTATTGGATGTACTAGAGGCACATTCTGTCTTATTAGCAAACAAACAGATCGATTTACAATTGGAGGTTCCTGAGACATTACCTCGACTTTTAATTATGCCGTGTAAAATAGCACGGGTCATTAGTAATTTGTTAGATAATGCAATCCGGTATTCACCTGTCTCTGGAACAATCCAGCTGATTGTAGAGGAAAATAAGCAAAAGCAACAAGTCCAATTCATTTTGCGTGATGAAGGAGAAGGAATTACTCCAAATGACCAACTACGCATATTTGAACGGTTTTTTAGAACAGATCAATCAAGAAGTTCACAATCTGGAGGATCCGGTCTCGGACTAGCCATTACAAAATCATTGATTGAAATGCATAGTGGAGAAATTGGTGTGAGAGATCGTTTAGACGGCAAACAAGGAAGTGAATTTTGGTTTACTCTTCCCATCACATCAGAAAAAAATAAGACCGCTGAAAGACTTTTGTAATACTTATATTATAGAAATGAAAGACTTCCTTGTTAACATACTACTACACAGTATGTTACAGGAGGTTTTTTATTTTATGAGAAGAAAACATGTATTGCTTATAGGAGGTTTTATAATTGTCGGGGGAATTTTATGGTCTTTGTTCCGCCCCGAGAAATTATTTATTGATAAGCAAGTGAATGAAGCATTGCCACAAACAGAAATACAATCAAACGAAACAAAACAACAAGAACGAGTAATAAGTGAAGGGCAGTTTCAAAATGGTATCCATGAAACAACCGGAAGAGCAACAATCCATCAATTAGCGGATGGAAAACGCGTTTTACGACTTTCCAATTTTTCAACATCTAACGGGCCAGATGTTCGAGTTGTATTAGTTCCTACAAACCATTTGAAAAATAATGAAGACGTGAAAAATCATCAGTATATTGAATTAGGAAAATTAAAGGGAAACAAAGGAGACCAAAACTATGGAATTCCTGAAGGAATAGATGTAGGTACATACGGTTCGGTTTCTATATGGTGTAAAAGGTTTAATGAAAACTTTGGTGCGGCTTATTTTGAAAAATAAGAAAGAAAGTTCTGTTGCAAAGTTTTTAAAGTAAGCTAAACTCTGTAACAAGCAAACGAGGAGTATAACAGATGAGATATTTTAAAGGAAAACAGTTCAAGAAAGATATTATCGTGGTAGCCGTTGTTTTTCTTTAAGCTATTGCGATGTTTCTGAAATTCTATAGGAACGTGGTATTTCTATAAAAATCAATGTGTCGAAAAGTTCGAGATAACATTTTGAAGGACTTCAAAAATACATAGACCTTTTGAATCATATATGAATTGTTGGGAAAAAGCTTTCCTTCAAACTAATGTAACTCCCATAATCCACTTAAACTCATTATCTTTATATAAATAAATTAATTAATAAGAATGATGGTATAGGTTATTAGGTAAGAATGGGAGTTTTTCACACAAGATTAAATGGGTATAGTTCTGTAAATCTATAAAAATTTAGTTTAGAGTTTCTTGTCCCAACCAATATCTAAAAGTGAAAGTTTAGATATTCTTGTCTAAATAGTTTGGAGTTTCATGTCCTTGTACACCTGAGATAAGAGGGGAGGTTAACCTACATCCCTCAAGTGTTCGTTAAATTCCGATTTAACGTAAATAACAATTGTAAAAATCTAAAATTTTTATTTATATCTACTAAGAGAGAGTTTTTATATTCCAATTAATGTAGATTTCAAACTATATATTTTTTACATAATAAAATCAAATGCGAAACGAATAATACATATCATTTTAACCCTAGTATAGGGAAAATAATAAAAGTTCAGCAATGCAAAATTGCTGAACTTTTATTATTTATTCTTTCCTATTCTGCCTAAGCTATCTTTAATAGTTGTTTCTCCAAGCTGTGTGTATAATAAGGCCGTATCTTGGCTAGTATGCCCAAGTTGCTGCATCACTTGTAACGAGTCTTTTTCTTCCATATATAACTTATTTGCCAATGTATGTCTTAATTTATGAGGAGACATTCTTTTACCAAAGGCCTTAGTATATTTTTCTACTATATCTTGGATAGCCCTAACTGAAAGAGGCTGTGCAGTATGTTTATACTTCGATAAGAATACATTTTTTAATTCTTTCCCTGGAGCATATTTTTTATCTCTAATTTCCATATAATTTTCAAGATCATTCAATGCAATTGGGGTAATCCATACAGAATCTTCTTTGTTTCCTTTTCGTATTACATCAATTAGCCTTTCTTTTAAGTTTATATCTTCCATACGAAGATCGGCCAATTCACTTACACGAATACCACTACCAAGAAAGAGGGAAAGAATAGCTACATCACGATCTTTATCTCTTAGGAAATAGAACAACTGATGTTTTGTTAAAGATTTTTCATGTTCGTACTTTATGTAATTCAAAAACTCTTGATCGTCATCATTATGAAATATTTTAGATCTCATACGTTTTGCACGGGCATTTAATGTTTCCTTATCTTTATGTATTTCAATTTTAGCCATTACATTTCTATAAAAATAACATTCTCCATCATCATTCTCTGATAGGGAGGTAAGGTACTTAAATAAAGACTTTAAGGCTGAAATTTTTCTGTTAACAGAGGAATTCTGCATATTTTGTTGTAGTTTTAAAAACCTCATAAAGTTCTCAACATCTTTTTTCTTTAAATTCTCCAAATCAGAGAAGGATATGTCTTTAATGGGCTTAAATTCAATAATTTGTTCAGATAATAGCCAATTAAAGAAAACTCTAAAATCATATACATAATTCAGTAGGGTGGAGGGAGAGGCATCATGCAATTCTTTGTACTCCACAAATTCTTCTATGTAAAAGGGCATTTCATTTAAATTCTCGTATAATTTCTTACGATGTACTGATTTTTGACGTTGCTTGCTGTAATCCATAAAAATCACCTCATATATACTATAACAGAAAAAATACACGAACACAAGTTCGCGTTAAATTCAATTTTTACACGAACTTATTTACATAATTTAATTATGAAATACTAAAATTCACTCGAAATTGAATGGGAAAGTGTAGTTATTCTAATAAAAGTTATAGATAACCAAGTGATAAATTCATATTTGGCGATAAAAATTATATATGTATATAAAATTAAACGATTTTCAAATATACATTCTAACAAAATGAATACATGAACACAGTTTAAAATTCGTTATAAAATGTGAATTGGTTAATTTAATCAAGGTTAATCAGGAGTTAGATAGATATCAACACAAGAAAAGCTCTTATAAATTAAAATGTAATTCACTATAAAAATTGTTTATGAGTAATTCAGCATTTGATTATTCTTATATAAAATATGAATTATATGGCGTATACCAATATACTACGATTCATGCATTTGAGCTTGAAATCCCTAGATACTGTATTTGATTTTTATATAATCGCATTATTATGCGTAAAATTGGTATTTCGTGCGAAGTTATAAGGTGTTTATTTTTCCCCCTTTTTATAATTCTTTTATGTTCATCCAACAAAATGCATCATGCATCTTTCATCCGTATGAATATCTTTTAGTTGCAGATACATTCACCTATACATTTTAATATTGATTACATGGTTGCTTATAGGGTATAGCTAGCATATAAATACATGTTAAAAAAATTTCAATGCAATACGGGTAACTTTAACCACTTAAGACTAAATAGGTTGTGCTTTACCCAAAACTTAATTGTTTTTATTTTGAAAGAGAATGTTTCCTATAGTCCTGTAAAAAGTATTCTTTATTGTACTTTGTTTATGTGAACATACAGTGATTTTTAATTCTAATACAGATTTTAAAATATAACTTCGCAATTTTCCCTTTCGTCTCAATAAGATAAGAATTCTTTTCATTTTGAGACGGATTTTACTCCTTTTTTCAAATATCTATAATATATCTTATGTAAACTAAATATAAGTAAGTAAATAATTTTTCTTTTTGAATGTGCTTCCTTGTTTTCTATTGTGGTAATCCACACAGATTGTTTCTAGATTATCTATATCTAATACGAGTGTTGAATGATGTTCGAGTTCTTTTATATGATGGATAACGAGTTGCATCTTCCTATGCTTCTGTTGTTTTGCTTTGTATTCATTCATGAAGCTTCCCCCTCCAACTAAGCAATATCAAATGTTAGAATGATAATCCATTAAGGTGTTAAACAAGTGATAAATACTAATGATACAAAACAAGCAGTCTATTCATTGGTCTTAGAAACATGGATAAACTTTGACCAATTTTTTAACCAATTTTGTTTTTCAACTCGTGGTTATTGTTGTGTCTTCTATTTTTAGCAAATGGCTTGATAATTGCCTAGATAATTATAAACACCGTAAAAAACGCTATAACTAACCCCAATAGGTCGCGCTCCCTTCAGGATAACTAACTGGAACGTTGGCATTTTTTGCATACTTAATAAATAGCAAAAAAAGCAAGTCTGCTGGAACAGGCTTGCTTTCTGATAGAGCTCTGACAACTCAAAAACCATTTCTCTATATTGTTTAAAAATGGTAATTTATGAAAATTATCGCACTCACTTAATAGAGAAATTAAAGTCATGAACCCTTACATAAATATTTTAATGATTACTATAATCAATCGCAAGAATTAAAAAAACGCTATATAACACTAATTGAATTATTTTTAATGTACGTAATTTCATAATGCATCTCTTAAGGTACTGAATCAAAATTTCCACTTAATTAACGAAGGTTGTATTTTTTACTTTCTAGTCTTCAAGTTTAATGCTAACCCAAAAACCATAGATACCTAGTGTAATAACTGTTAGAAGTAGCCATTTAATCCAGTTACCAAACAAGCCAACTGCTGAACCGTTAAATTTCATTCTATGCCCATCAACCACAGTATGGTTAATTTTCCAACCATAAACCATACACAACGCCCACGGATAGCAAATACCAAGCGTGAACACTGTAATAAGCGCTCCCAAGATACTCCAACCAATGAAGCTCAAAAGTCCACCATCAAAGAAAGACTGACGCCCCCATTTTGATTCTGGTCCATAGTTACTTCCTGCATTAACGTTTATGTTAATATTTTCTGCCTTGAACTACCCCCACTTTCACTTCGTTTAGAAGAGGGGGATTCCTAAGTAAAGAGTTCTATCG
>NZ_PCOH01000063.1:0-10274 GCF_002976445.1 Bacillus sp. MYb56 | reverse complement strand
TACGATCGTTTCAACATACTAACAGCTCCCTCAAATGATATGCAGTTTTCAAAGATCAGTTTTTGAATCGTTAATTCTATTTGAATTAATAGTTTTTTTTACTATAATTAGTCTTATATAATTGATTCATAACTTTTTTAAAACAAAGTAACTCTTTTTAAATTATTCTCGAACCTTGTAATACGTCGGTATAAAAAAGTATTCCACCGGTTTATTAAAAAACTTAGCAATTTTTTCTGCTCGTTCAGAATTAACACTTGTTTTTCCTTTCTCTATCGCATGAAGAACTTGAGGTTTAATATTAATTTTTTGACCGAGTTGTGTTAAAGAGAAATCTTTTGATCGTCGTTCATTCAATAACATAATTATTAATTACCTCCTCTCAATTAGTATAAAATAAGTATACATCACTTTTAAAGTGAAAAACAAGTAAAATTTACTAAAAATAAAAAATAATTAGTTATATATACTGAAATATACACAGAATATATGTATATTTTACTTATTTCAGTACTTTTTACATAATTAAGCTGAGATTTTATATGAAAGGACTATAAATATGAATATTTTTAGCGAACGTTTACGGAAATTACGCCAAGAACGAAGTTGGACAATGAAAGAATTAGGGGAAAAGATAAGTGAAGTTGTAGGATCTTCATTTAGTTCAGCCTCCGTATCAAATTGGGAAAAGAAAGGATCAGAACCACCCTACAATATATTAGCTGCAATAGCACAAATTTTTGATGTCAGCGCTGATTATCTAATAGGAATTAGTGAGACAACTACTCTAATTAATGAATCACCTACAGAAAAAATTGAGCATAAACAAGATATAATTAATAATGTAGAACTATATTTAACAATAAGCGAACATGAAAAGAAACAAGATATATATACAAAAGTAAAAGAGTTACATCAAGAAATTCGTAAATTACCTCTTGAAAAACAAGAACGATTAGAAAAAGAGCTTACTGAATATCTTAGGTTTTTTGAATACAAATACGATCAATTACATCTAGACTTTGTCAATTTCACCAATTATCTTCAACATGAACTAAAAACTAAAAGCCTCTAAATATTAGAGGCTTTTAGTTTTTAATTTATATGTTTGAATTTTATTAAACGAACAACAAAAAAGCTATTTAAGTAAAAAATACTAATTATTAGATTGATATTCTACCTTAATAGTTATAAAATTAATGCATCACTAATTTTGTCGTTTAAATTATTATAAATAAAAAAAACCCACCGCACAGTTTTTAATTGGTCTCTAGGTCGGCAAACTTCGAACCAATTAAAAACTCCCACAGGTAGGATTTTAATTCACACTATAAATGTATGTGTTTTTCTTTAATGTCATACTTGATGTTAAAATTATACCATAAGGCTCATATAATGTGAATATAAAACCTCTGTTTTTCCTGTTTATTTGCGGTGGGAAAAATAGGAGGTTTTTTTATGCTACATGATTCTTCTAATATAAACATTGAAGATCTAACTGGTAACATCCAGGTAGGCACAAAAACATTCAAGACAAACATGAAATTCTGTAAAAAAAATAAAAAATCAAAATTCCTCATGCATGGGCCAAAGTTTTTTGATGAGCTTCGTATATATTTAATCAAAAATAACGAGCTTGGAGAATATGCTTTGCCTTCATCAGCATTAGCCACTTACATTTTACTTCACTATAAGGTAAATGATTTAGGGCGACTTCCTCGCGATTTCAAACTATCTAATATCGCGAACGAATCCGATATCCCTTACACAACTATTCATACAGGTTTCCAAGCATTACTTCATTCTGGACTTGTTAGAGAAATTTTTATTAATGAGATTCCAGTCTATGAAATTTGCAACTATGCAAGATTAAATCGTACAGCAAAGGAAACAAAAGATAACGATGGAAAACTTTCATATTTTCGAATTCCTCATGTATTGTTAGAAACTTCAATTTTAAAAGAATTAGTTTCCCATCGTGACAGCAAAGGTATTATTGAATTTTTAGGATTATGTACCAACTTTACTCATCAATTTAAATATAGTAAAAATTCCGTTGAAGATTATTCTTTTTTTCGTAACATGGACGGCTTAAAGGAACGTTTAGGACGTAATGCGAAAAAGGTGCGTAACTACCTAAAGATTATCTCGCCAATTTTTAAATTTGATGCTTCTATACAAAAGGTTCGAAACCCACGTAAAGGACGCATAGCTCGTATACGTGAAAAGATCCAACAAATCGTTATCACTCAATTTACAGTTAGCATGAATCCTGCATGTGTGATTGAAAATGACCGAGCTGAAATTAGTCAAACTGAAGCTAAAATGCGTAAAGAAGCAACAGCTCGTCTTGAATCTATTGGCATAGCATTAACCAATAAAGATCGTAAAGACATTGTTGTTTCTTATAAAGGAGAAGTATCACGAATCGCTACATGTATTAAAAACAAGCAACTTCGTGATGATTTTATGACGTATACCATGAGTTATGCAATGGATCAATGTGAAAATTTCTTAGCACTTGGAGAAAAAATAAAATCAATCGGTGGCATGATACGAGCAAAACTGCGTGAATCGTTTATTCCATGGGCGGAACGATATTTAGACGATAATACGCGTCATGCACTTGTACTGGAACTCATTTCTCATGATATTGATGTACCTGATGCTTTCCACCTAACTTGAATTTTAAAAAATAAATAGACTATATGCCTTGTTCAAAAAAATTAATTCGGACAAGGCTATTTGTCATGTTGAAATCAATTAGACAATCATTCTATTACCTTATAATTCTTAAAAACAGTAGGGTTATTTTTCCTTCCCTAACTGTTTTTTATGTTTCTGTATACTAGATTACGTTTAAATACTTGTGGAATTCTTAGTAAACCTATAATTCAATTGTGTAAACCTTAGTATATTGTTATAAAGTTTGTGTGAATCTGAATAGTTTGTAGTTGTAGTTATGGATAAGTTAGTATTCCGATTCAATTTTTTAAGCAATTCATCTAGTCTTAGAGCCACAAGAGTTTCCAAGGTTTTCTTTTCATCTATATAGTATTTGTATCTTTTATATTATTATTGAACCTTTTATATAGTGATTGAAATTATTACTTAATAAATGAATCTATACATAAATAAGTGAAAAATTAATAAAAACTCTATCCTTTAATACCATTTAAATTTATAGGGGATTCTGACAAACCATGTAAATAGAATTAAAACTTTTAGGGAAACTTGACTAGTTTTAGGGATACACAAGGATTTTCAGAAACCGCCGAGAATTGCTACAGCAACTCACGTAATCTTTAAATCTCAAATGAGGAGTTGATTGTATGAGTCAAGTCATATCCTTAGAGCGTCCACAACGTCCATTAAACAGTTCGGACGTTGTAAACGTCCTAAACATCCCTGCAAGCACGTTGCGGACGTATACAGGACACTTCAGACACCTTGGACACAGTTTTAGTAAAAAAAATGGCCGCATTTTGTATTCATCGTATGATTTACAGCTTTTTCAAAGGATGATTCAGTTACATGAGCAAGGATTTGGAACAATCCCTGAATGTGTTGTAAACGTCTTAAACGCCTTAAACGTCCAAAACAACGTTGCAGACGTCCACAACGTTTTAAACAGTGTGGAGGACAACGTAGACAAACAAAACGAACAATGTAAACAAGTTAAACAAGCTCAGGACACCTCTTCACCAATTGAAACAGCAAATGAGATAGCAAAGATCAGGAAAGAAATGGAGGAATTACGGAAATATGTCGATGAAAGTATAAAAAAACGAGATGAATTGTTGCTGCAAACATTACGGGAAGTATTAGAATCAAAACAAAAGAAAAAAAAGAAGTGGTGGCAATTCTGGAAGTAATTCCTCTACTGTTTAACTGTTGGAATCAGAGTTTTCAAATAAAGAGTCCTAGATAAATATAGTTATTTATCTAGGACTCTTTATTTTTGAAGTGTGTATAATAAATTCTTCCCCCTCCTTTTCCATTTTCGATTCGTACTCGTATTTTAATAATTTACTATTCTATATCGGTATTCCTGTTGTATGAATTTCATATAAAAAGAATATATTTAATATACAACTCATGAAGTTAAATGATCACCCTAGGTCCGGTAATAACCTGAAATACATTTTTTATATTATTTTTATAGATTATACGCATTGTATATACACCTGAGAGATATTAAAAATATATTTTTAGTGCAGTTTTAAATCAATGTACTAGATTTATATAAAAAATATATAAAAAATATATAAAAAATGATTTTTGTGTTGAAATTTTAACCAGAAAGGTTTATAATGTAATTAAGATACAAAAAAGGAATGAAAATTATATAAAAAAGGTGGTTATTAAATATGATGATGAGAACGGTCGCTGATATTGGAAATAGTGAATTAAAAATGATGATTAATGGTGAGTTAGTTAAACAACAAAATGTAAATAAACGTATATTTGGTCGTGTGAAAAGTAAAGAAGCAAGTTTGCAACAAAGTGTAACAAACTTAATGGATGAAATTTATGTTCATGTAGCAAGTAATGCGATTGAACGTGTTGGGAAATTCTATGTAGGATACCGTGCTGCACATTCAAATGGTAAACCAGATGCTCTTGATATTGAGTTAGGAAATAAACATAAGCGGGACCTACCTGTAATTAATGTTTTATCTGTTATGGCAAGTAAAGCGGTACAAACAATTTATAACGAAGTAGGAGAGCTACCGAAAAATATTGAAATACCTGCATCACTTATCTTGGCAATTCCAGCTTCCGAGTATGAACCATCTAAAGCTCGTTTTCTTGAAAGTCGTTTTAAGGAAAATGAGCACGTTGTGATCGTATATGTGGGAGAAGAAAAAGTAACAGTGCAAATTACATTTGAAATTGTAAAGGTAACTCGTGAAGGTGTTCCAGCTTTATACGCTATCTTTGAAGGAGAACAAGACATGTTCGATGATTTCAATGATCTGTATAAAAAAGAAAAAGAAAAAGAAAATGAAAATGAAAATGATGAAGAAGTTAAAAAAGTTGAAAAGAAAGAATCTAAACTCTATCTAGAAAAGAATGTAGATGGCGGGTACTTTAAAAACAAAAAAATCCTACATGCTGATATTGGAGATGGTACAACCGAGTACATTTATTCTGATGGTTTAAACCCTGTTCCAGACGCGTGTTGGGGCGAAAAAAGAGGCATTGGTCATGCGATAGAAGGAGCAATTAAATTGCTACAAGAAGAATATGAAGGCGGTGTAGATATTAATCGCCAGCAATTTAGTGAATTAGTCACTGACTCTGATGATAAAAAGCATGATAAGGCTATAGAATTTTTAGAAGAAACTCGATATATGCAAGCTCAAGGGATTTATAATGATATCGAGAAATCATATATTTATAAAACAGCTAGCAAAGCCGAAGTCTTAGCAATTTATGGGGGCGGAAGTATTGCATTGAAAGATGATTTATATAAAAAAGCATTAGAATTTTGTAAAGTAAATGATATGCAATTACTATGGATTCCTAAAAAATATGCAACAGAAATGAATGTTAGAGGAATGGAGATTTTAAGCGGTAAATTATTGTCCAAGGTGACTAAGAAATGAGTAAACAAAAACAGAGAGAACAATATAACTGGAATTTTAAAAAAGAAAAAAATTCGAAATTCCACGATTGGCTAGATGAACAATCTAACATATCAGAATCGTTAATTACATTAGTTTTACATTTTGTAGATCAATATGGAATAAATGATGTAACAGACTATGAAGTATCTAAGCAAATGCAAAGAGATCTATTCATGAAGGAAAAGTTTTACCAAGACATTTCAGCATTGTTAAATAGTCCGAATGTTAACAGCGTGAGCCGTAATCAATATAAAGAATCAACAGTTGAAGCAATGGAAAATGAAGTTGAAACAGAAGAAAGCGAAAAACCCAATGAGAAAATAGATAAGAAAGCAATTGCACAAAACAAGTCAGAGTCAATGGAAAAGAAACCAATAGATGATGACTATTTGAAAGATGTTGATGAGAGCGTGTTATTTGGAGAGTGAGCGTTGATTTAAAACTCATGGTTCATTTAATTGAAATTAACAAATCAAAATCTGAACAGGAAAGATCAAAAGAAGCAAAAAACAACAAGATGCATAATGACATGATGGAGTGCTTACTTATTAGAGAAAGCACTCCATTTTTTTATTTTAAATATGAAGTAGTTTTTTAAATACATACTTTTATACAATGAAAGTGGTGAGTTTATGGAAATGCCAACAAATAAACAAAATAAGCAACCTCAAATTTTTAAATCTTGGATGTTTTGGGTATTTATTCTCATGGTATTCTTCCTATTTAAATCATTAGTTTTACAAATTATTGGAATCTTATTGATTGCTGTCTTTATCTGTCTAGGTTTTTATTATCTTGGTTATTTGTTATTTGGAATAACTGCTGCAATTATTGTTGTAGGTAGTGTTATATGTGCAATATGTTTGTTAGTTTACTTTCTTTTTTAATACTCAGCTTTGTTTATAATTGAAAATGGAGGGGATTATCCCCCTCCATTTCCATGTGCATATTGAACAAAACCTTTGATAACTTTGCTTACAGGAGCTTGTAAACTAAATATTAATGTCATAGCTACTAATAGCCCAATGGACTTACGATGGAGTTTCTTCATTTAAATCACCCTTTTTAAATATATTCTTCTTCCTAGATAACTCGAAGTATTCGCATGATTTAAGGTAATTCTTTTCTTCAAAATACTTATGCGCTAGTTGTTCTTGATATTCCTTAGTATACTCTGACATTTCTTGTTTTTCAAAATATTCAGTGCTTTCTGAGATAATAATCTCTAATTTTGAAGCAACTACATTATCGTTTAATGCTTGTAATATACGGAAATGATGCAAATATTCTTCAATACCAAGCTGTTTACAGATGTTTATTCCTCGCTCAATACGCTCACAGGCTACTTCCTTTTCGAATAATTTAACGTATTCTCTTGCCTCAACGAATATAGCTTTATAATTGTTTAACATTTTTTTATTAACTTCTGAAAGAAACTGAATTGCTAAATCAGGACGATCCTGTTTAGCATGCATTAAAGCTATGTTTTGTTTTACCATTAGTATAAAGGTCTCTTCTTTAATGGCTTTGAAGCTGTTTAATGCTAATGTATAATACTTATTCGCTAGTTCAAATTCATCTAAATCTGCATAAGTTAACCCCAAAAGATTATTACAAAAAGCAAGGTTAGTTTCACATTCAGGGTATTTAGAAAATATCTCTTTAGCCTTTGACAATTCTTGTAAGGCCAGAAAACCATTGTATGCATCATACAATGTATATCCCAACATGTAATGAAATTCAGCAACATCTAATTCATTATTGATATATTTTAAAAAAGCTTTTGCTTTATCATAGAATTTCCTTGAAGATTGATAATTTCCGATTGCGTTATGGTAAATCGCTTTGAAAAAATGATAATAATATGTTAAAAAATTATCTTGTGGTATAACAAATGTATCGATAATATTAAAACTATCCGTAGAAACGCCTAGGTTATTAAGTAGATAATTATGACGAAAATCTATGAGGTAGTACTGTAACATCAAATTTTGGTCATCTTTAAATTCATTTATAACCAAGTCGATCTTATCTTTTAAACAAATTGCTGCATCCAGATCTCTTGCTCGAATTTTAAAGTACCATTCATTTAAAGTTTGTATCAATTGTTCATTCCCTTTTACATGAACGTTCATATCTTTCTCCCCCATCATCCCATAATCCCGTAAAATAAAGGGAATATTCTTATAATATATGATATCAAATTATGCAATTGTCCATATTACTAAGGGGTATTTTTCAATATAATTCAGAATATTAAGTTAATTATTGATTGAAATAATATGTGCTATAAGTATATTAGATTATCTCTTATAGTATTAAAGAGTAAAAGGAATGAGGATTATGGAAAAATACCCAATTGAATTTACAATTACATCTCCTAATGGAGAAGTGTATCGACCCGATATTGTATACATTACAGCAAATACACCCGATGCTGCTATACAGCAAGTGGAAAATGAGATAGAGAATAGAATGGGTAAGTATTATACATATAAAGTGAAAATTAGTATGCAAAATGAGGAAGAACAACTTGCCTTATTTTAAGAAAGTTCTTTCGTAAAGAAAGAACTTTTTTCATGTAACACTAGTACCTTTTCTTTCTACTGTTCTTTTTAATGTATTCATAAATCTTATCCATGACAAATGTTTCATGATCTTTCCAAATAGCTTCAGCTTCTTCTAATGTAACTACTTTGACTAATTCCTCAATTGCTGAACTTTCAACTAAAAATGTAGCTACAGCTCCGGTAGATGTTGAATATTTACTGATAACTGAATCTATAATGTTATCAATCTCTAGTACATTCTTATTATGAGATTTATTTTCAATCTGACTACTTGAGTTTGTTATTTCATTTTCGGACAGTTCTTTTAATCGGGAATTTAGAATAAATTCTACATAACCGATTGGGGAATCAATATCTGTACGAAAACGGATATCTTCAATTATCTCCAATACAATTTCTTTATGCTCTTCCCATTTCTTAAATACTTTAGGAAATACTTTTTCTTTACACCGTTCTTCAAATCTCTTAATTTTTTGTTCAAATGTATTTGGCTGTTGAAATTTATCTAATTTCTTTTCAAAATGAACTAAATCCGGATCTTTCTTTTTCTGGCTACGAATAATAAATCTAATTTTTTGTACTTTCCTACCTAATTTAATTTCTTCAAATTCAAAAGAAATATCTGTTTTTTGATTTAATTCTTTTTGAGAAGGTTTCAACACACGTTGCTTAAAATTTGCATAGTTAGGGTATACATCCATCGCATCTAAGTAATACCTTAAATTTTCAAGACTGATTGTACGTTCTTTTAAGTCCTCATATTGCTTAAGTAGTTCATAAATACGTATAGCATATGTACTTTTCAATTTAACAACATTAGCCAATCTATAGCTTGTAAACTTGCTACTCAATTCTATTAAAAACGGCTTTAATAAAGGATCGAAACGCATATCAATTGTCCCTTTATTCCTATTGTAAATTGCGGAAGAAAGCCAAGATACTTGTATCAGTTCTTCTCCTGCTCGAATTTCAATTACTTTAGATAATAATTCTTTTGTTATTTTACTTAACTCCGTATATTTGATAGATCCACTCAAACCAAGTAGATCATGAAATTGTTTAATTGGGAATGTGTATGTTTTAAAATCCCGATCATTCGGTTCAATATTACTAGCTAAACAAAGTAACATCTTTTGTTCAACTAAATTTAAGCGAGAATTTGCTTCAATCAAAGTATTTGATTTAGAAACAATATTATTCTCTTTAATCTGTAAATCTTGATTTATAGACATATTTATATACGTCCTTTCCATACGTCCTCTATTGATACACTAACTATAACAAATATATCACTTTTGTTATAGTTGCTTTTTTTTATAACCAAATTTGTTATTTTTACAGATTAATTTTGGAAGTTTTATGGCCAAATTTTGTGATAAATGATATTCATAGTCCATAAAATAATTATGTGAATTAAAGATTAACAAGAGTTTTTGATATAAAAACTAATACCTTTAAAATTCGTTATAGATAAACAACCAAATTTGTTATCTTTCTAACCATTTTTATTATAGTTAAACAACCAATTTAATTATCCTTCTAACCATTTTTGTTATAGTTAGACAACCAAATTTGTTATCTGTCTAACCATTTTTGTTATAGTTAGACAACCAAATCTGTTATCTTTCTAACCATTTTTGTTATAGTTAGAACCAAATTTGTTATCTTTCTAACCATTTTTGTTATAGTTAGACAACCAAATTTGTTATCTTTCTAACCGTTTTTGTTATAGTTAGAACCAAATTTGTTATCTTTCTAACCATTTTTGTTATAGTTAGACAACCAAATTTGTTATCTTTCTAACCGTTTTTGTTATAGTTAGAACCAAATTTGTTATCTTTCTAACCATTTTTGTTATAGTTATGTGCCAGAATCCCTTATATATCAACGCATTTCATGTTCCTAAAACATATAAACAATTAAACATATAAACAATTATTATGTAAAACAATCAAACATAGAATATTATGTTGTATATATTTATTAATAAATTTTAAAATCCTATTTGTAATAAAAATAGATCTAATGAACAAAAAAGACAAGAGTGCAACACCCTTGTCTTTTTTTATTA
>NZ_PCOH01000062.1:0-10429 GCF_002976445.1 Bacillus sp. MYb56 | reverse complement strand
CTCAATATAACAAAAATGTAATGTTAATGAAATGTAATTCCATCGATACTATAAATGAAATTATATAAAATGAATTACATAAATGAATGGGAGTTAAAGAATTTTTATAATGAAAAAGGAGAAGTATTAATGCGAAATATATTAAGTGTAGAAAAAATCGAAAAATATTATGGTAATAAAGATAATGTAACAAAGGCTATAGATAATATTAGTTTTAAGGTAGATGAGGGAGAATTTGTTGGGATAATGGGGCCTTCAGGAAGTGGCAAAACTACATTACTTAACTGTATATCAACTATTGATAATGTTACTACGGGAAAAATAATAATAAATAATAGTGACATTACTCGGTTAAAATCAAAGTCACTAGATAAGTTTAGACAAAATGAATTAGGGTTTATATTTCAGGACTTTAATTTATTAGATACCCTTACTGCTTATGAAAATATTGCCCTAGCGTTAACAATAAAAGGTGAGGAAAGTTCAAAAATTGATGGCAAAATACAAGCAGTTGCAAAATATTTAGACATTGAACAAGTATTAAGCAAATACCCTTATCAAATGTCAGGCGGACAAAAACAAAGGGTTGGTTCGGCAAGAGCTATCGTAACAGATCCATCTTTAGTACTTGCAGATGAACCAACAGGATCGTTAGATTCTAAATCAGCTAGATTATTACTCGAAAGATTTGAAAGTCTAAATAAGGATTTAAAAGCTACCATACTTATGGTTACTCATGATGCATTTACAGCAAGCTATGCTCGTAGAATTCTTTTTATTAATGATGGCAAAATATTTATTGAGTTGGTAAGAGGAAATGATTCCAGAAAAGAATTCTTTACTAAAATTATTGAAGTTATAACCCTTCTTGGAGGTGACGATAATAATGTACTCTAAGCTTGCTATTGGGAATGTAAAGAAAAGTCTTAAAGATTATGCGATATATTTCTTAACACTAACACTGGCTGTTTGTATATTTTATAGCTTTAACTCAATAGAATCACAAAAGGCACTTATGGAAATTGACGCTTCAGGTAGAGATTATGTGCCTAATTTAATGAAAGTTATCTCAAATGTGTCAGTATTTGTATCCGTAATATTAGGTGGTTTAATATTGTATGCAAACAATTTCTTAATCAAAAAACGTAAAAAAGAATTAGGAATATACATGACTTTAGGTATGGGAAGAAGAAACATATCCAGAATATTAGTAACAGAGACATTTCTAGTTGGCGTTATATCTTTAGTGAGTGGGCTTATAATAGGTATTGGAGTATCACAGGGATTATCTACATTTGCATTAAAGTTATTTGACTTGCCCATCAATAAATATAAATTTGCAATTTCAACAGGTGCTATAGGTAAAAGCGTAGTCTACTTTGGAATCATGTTTTTGCTTGTTATGTTATTTAATGTATATGTTGTTTCTAAATACAAAATAATTGATTTGTTAACAGCAGGTAGAAAAAACGAAGATGTAAAATTTAGAAATCCTCTTATCTATGTAATCACATTTATTATGTGTGTAGCATCACTTGGATATGCATATGTGACTGTACTAAAAATCGGATTGAATTATGAAAATCCTATGCTCGTGGTATCAATCATTCTTGGCATATTAGGTACATTGCTGTTTTTCTTTAGTTTATCTGGATTTATATTATATGTTGTAAAGAAGAATAAAAAAATCTATTTTAAAGGGTTAAATATATTTATCATCAAACAAATAAATAGTAAGGTTAATACAAATTTTATATCCATGTCTGTAATCTGTTTAATGTTATGCCTTACAATGGTGGCTTTATCTACAGGAATCAGCTTTAACAGAATGATGGACGCAACAATGAAAGAGGCAACACCATTTGATGCCAGTATTAAATTGGTGAATAAGGATGAAAGTTACACTATAGAAGACGTATTAAATAAATCAAATTTTAAAATAAGTAATAACGAAAAATATGTATCTTATAATGTATATCCAACAGAGATGTTAGTGGGGGACTTTGTACCAGAAGTACCTAAAAATGATAAGAATAACGGTGTGGATTTCATTAAAGTATCTGATTATAATAAAATTTTAAATCTTAAAGGTAAAAAGGAAATCACTTTAAATAACAATGAAGTTTTACTTTTATCAAATAATAACCGGTTGGTTAATTCGATAAATGAAAGATTAAAAAATAGCAATAAGGTGAATATTAAAGAAAAAGAATATCTGGTAAAAAACGCTAAAGTTATACAAGAGAATCTTTACACTTCTGATGGGCAAACTAATTTCTTCACAATCGTTATAAATGATGAGTTTTTATCAGGCTACAAAATTATTGAATCCGTACTTAATGTAAATTATTTAGATGGTAATAGAGAAGAATATAATAAAAAATATGATAACGTTGCACGGGGCTTTTATGACGAAAATGGCCCAAAATTAAATATTATATATATATCAGGCATATCAAAGGATGAAGTTGGTGCAGAAAGTAAGGGATTGAAAACTATCATACTGTTTATTGGGATATATATAGGTATTGTATTTTTAATAACGAGTATGGCTGTATTAGCTCTTCAACAATTATCAGAAGCCAGTGATAGCATAGATCGATATAAATCTTTGAAGAGAATTGGTTCAAACGGAACAATGATCGACAAAACGATTTTTATTCAAACTTTCGTATACTTTAGTCTTCCAGTTATTCTTGCCCTAATTCATTCTGTAGTTGGAATTTATGTAGTCAATAATTTTATTAACGCATTTCAACAAACAGACATTACTTTACCAGCATTGATGACTGGCTTAGTATTTCTTGTAGTTTATGTAGGATATTTCTACACGACATATGTCGGGTATAAAAATATTGTAAAAAGTAATACTTGATTTTATAATGCTCATTAAGGCTATTGCACCTTGTTTCTCAAGATGTAATAGCCTTCTATTCTGTATAGGGAGGGAAAAGTCATGAAAAAAATCATTTTGATTGAAGATGATGAAATCATCAGAGAAGAATTACAAATTTTTTTTATAAAGTATGGATATGAAGTAAAGGCTCCCACAGATTTTAATCATATTATCGAATATATAGAAAGTGAGAATGCAGACCTTATATTACTAGACATAAATCTTCCTGTGTTCGATGGCTATTATATATGCAGAGAAATACGTAAAACTTCAGATGTTCCAATCATCATGGTTACAAGCAGAGATAGTGATGTAGATGAACTAATAAGTATGAATTTAGGAGCAGATGATTTTATAACAAAGCCTTATAATACAGAAATACTATTAGCAAGAGTAACAAACATTTTAAGAAGAACATCTGGAGATTTAAAGACGAATAATATCTTAATTTATAGAGATTTTAATTTAAATCTTTCAAATGCAACAGTTACTTATCAAGACAAGTCTGTAGAGTTAACTAAAAATGAAGTTAAGATACTCTCATGCTTAATAAATAATCGCGGTAATATTGTAAAAAGAGATTCACTCATGGAAACCTTATGGAAATCTGATTATTTTGTGGATGATGGCACCTTAACTGTTAATATAAATAGATTAAGAAAAAAGCTTGAAGAGATAGGTATAGAAAATCCAATTGCAACAAGAAGAAATTTAGGGTATATAATGCCATGAATATAGGTGAATTTATTAAAGATAAAATGGTAGTAATACTATCTAATGTACTGGTATTTATTATATTAGCAGGTATATTGCTGACTGCGAATGTTCAGTTCATTATAATATTCTTTGTCTTTTGTATTTGGTTTTTTCCATTGATTTCATATATGGCTATAGAATTTATAAAATGTAGAAATTATTATAATGAGATTAATGGCATATTAGAAAACTTGGAGAAAAAATACCTACTACCAGAGGTAGTAAAGGAAGCAAACTTTATACATGGGGAAAAACTTAACGCTATACTGAAAGAAGTAAGTAGAGATATGCATGAAAATGTAAAGTATTATAGAGATATGCAGTTGGATTACAGAGAATATATAGAGACATGGGTGCATGAAATTAAGACACCAATAGCTTCTACAAAGCTAATAATTGAAAATAATCAAAATGAAGTAACTAATAAAATTGACTCTCAAATGGATGGGATTGAGGGGTTTGTAGAACAGGTTCTGTATTATTCTCGAAGCAGTAACGCTAATAAAGACTATATTATCAAGCCAATCAACCTTGATAATGTTGTAAGGAATGTAATTAAAAGAAACTATAGGGATTTTATTCATAAGAGAATAAAATTAGATATACAGGATATTGATGAGATCGTATATAGTGATGGAAAATGGGTTGAATTTATTATTAATCAAATAATAGGAAATTCTATAAAGTACTCAAATAACAAAGAACAAATGATACGTATATACTCAATTAAGAAAACTAACTCAGTAATACTAACTATAGAGGATAATGGAGTAGGGATAGTAACTAAAGATATAAATAGAGTTTTTGAGAAAGGGTTTACTGGAGAGAATGGAAGAAGATTTAGCAAAAGTACAGGAATGGGTTTGTATCTATGCGAAAAACTGTGCTCCAAATTAGGAATGAAAATTGGCATTGAATCTGAAGTGAATAAAGGAACTAGAGTTACATTAATATTTCCTTTATCAGGTATGGTAACTTTTGAGCCTTGTTTATAAAAGAGATGCTGCCATCTTTCCACGAATTTCGCATGAAACTTATAAACAAATTTAAAACGGTATGAAAAGAGTAGAAATTCTCTTCATACCGTTTGTATTATTTAGCCATTTAACATATTGGTATATTTAATTGTGAATCGGATGGATGTTAATCTGGATTAGTCATTACTATTTTTGATGTCCACTAATACTTAACGTAAGATTTGGTTCGGTTGCTACACAGACCTCGTAAGCGAGAAATTGTACAATATATAAAACAGTAAAATAAATATCCGATCCCTTATCGTACAAGGAATCGGATAATTTGTGTCTAAATTGTGTCCAAACGTACAATTTTCTTTTTTTGATATGGTGACCCCATGCCCATCAAGCTAATATTTTGAAGTACCCCCAAAACGAAATTTTTATCTCTTGAAAGTTATTTATGTAAGTTCAGCTCGTTTTTTTGTTTTGGGGAACAACCGATATCTTAACTTGATGGCAATAGGGCGGTACGCCATTTTGAAATGAAAAATAATGATTGAAAATAAAGTCATATAGACAACATTCACCATAATGTTCCATTTTATCTAAAAATACACTAAAATGTAACGGAGGGGGATGTCATGAAAAAAGTTGTTGTGTTTTTTCTTATTGTAGCTTCTATATTGTCAGGATTTATTGCATTTCAACAAACCGATCATAAAGAGTTTGAAAAAATGGAAAAGGTAGAACGGAAGATAGGGAAAGAGTTCGTTATCCCAGATGTGCTGCTTTTTAGCAATCCTAGTGAAATCTATCCTATATTGCTTGAGGCAGCAAAGGAGTCACATTCAAATATTTTTCGTACAAATGTTGTGTATCATGAAGATGAACAGGCAGAAATTTTGAAGTATGTGTTACTAACAACTGAAACGATATATTTTAAACAGTTACAGTTAAGTAGTGGGAATGTGTTAAAGCCAAAAGACACATTCCATGGTAATGCTTTTCTATCGACAGTACATACGAAAGATACAAAACAAAAGGGAGTAATAAAAGATTTTGGAGATAATCATGAGGTTACAATTAAACCGCTTCAAACGTCGTACGAACATTTACCTATGGCAGGAAGATATGTTGTAGAAGGAGTAGATGATAAATCATACAATGCATTTTTAAAGCTTTTCTCTAAAAAGCTAAATCAGCATTTTAAACCAAAACAGTATATTGTAGCTGACGATTTCAAGCGTAATCTTAGTAACAAAGAAGAAACTTTTGATTCACCAATAAGTTATTTATCGTATGTTCAATATATTGTGTTTATTGTACTCCTATGTTTTCTCATTTATTATGTATTTAACGAAGCGAAAAGAATTGGTGTTATAAAAATGCATGGCGTATCGAATGGACGTTTATGGTTTATTGTTCTAGGTAGAACCATTGTTAGTATGTTTATTATATCGTTATTCATTTCCGTGCTTGCAGCTGCTTTCGTAAAAAATGTAACTTCGGGGTTTATATACACCATAGTGCTAGATCAATGCAAAACGTATTTTATCATTACAATAGTGTCTCTCGTTTCATATTTTTATATCTCCAAAATTAAAGTCAATCAAATTATTAAGAATAGAAAAGATACGAAAGGTATATTTGTATTCAATACGCTATTAAAAGTTATCTGTTCCATTTTATTTGTTTTATTAGGGACACCTATTTTAGAACAATATATTACAGTAAAAGAAAAACAAGAAAATTTAAAAAACTGGGAGAAAAACAAAGATTATGGTGTCTTTAATCCACTATTTACTGGAAATGATGAAGGCCAACAAGGGATGCATAAAACGGCTTCAAGTATAAATGGTGATCTGTATCCTATTTTAAATAAACTGGGAGCGGTATTAATTGATTCCAAGGAGTATGAAGAGTTAGAGCTTATTAGAAACAAGGATTATAAAGGAATTCGGTCAGTTACAGTGAATAATAATTACCTTCGTGAATTTCCGCTATATGACATACTTAATCAGCGCGTGCAAGTTACAGAAGATATGGAAAACTGGATTTTATTAGTACCTGAAAAATATCAGAACAGGGAAAAAGAAATTCTTCGTTATTTTGGAGAATGGAGAAAGCCAGCAATAGAATATGAAGAAAAAATAATGCATAGAGAGGTCCCAAATCATTTACGCAATCGAAAAATAGATATTATTTGGATAAATAACAATCAGGAAATCTTTAGTTTCAATCCAGATGTATATAAATCTAATCATAATAAGATTAAAGATGAGATTATTGAGGTTATGACAGAGAAAAATAGTCTTGTTGGAGAAAGAGACCTTATATTAGGCGGAGGGGCGAACGATCCTTTAAAGATTAAGTTAATTGACAGAGATGCAGGATTAACTTATAAGGATTTGGAGCCAGAACTTAAAAGGCTAGGACTAGATGATAATTTAAAATATCTTGTAACAGTTGATCAAAATATTTTAAAAGATATATACGATCTGCAAAAAACAATAAAAATGTTATCCATGGTTACTAGTGGATTAATTGTCGGCATATTATTTTTGGTTACACAGAATATTATTGTGTATTTCAATAAAAATCAGCAGAAAATAGTGGTCCACCGCTTATTTGGCGTAAGTTTTTTTAGAACGTATAGAGGATACATGTGGTTATTTGTATTGACGTGGGTCGTACAACTATCAATTTGCTTAATCGTAAAAAAAGAGTTTGATATGAAATTGTTTACGGTGGTGGCAATGCTTATTTTAATTGAATTTATCGCGTCTATTATTGCATTAATCACTATGGAGCGAAGAAAAAAAACAACGGTCATTAAAGGAGGTTCATAGAAACGAATGCAGTATATATGTGAACTGATAGATGTTAGTAAAAGTTATGGAAATAATGCGATATTAGATAAGTTTAATTTGAAAATTTATGAAGGAGAAATGGTTGCGATTACTGGAAAGAGCGGATCTGGTAAAACAACGATTCTTAATATTATGGGAATGCTTGAAAATCCAGATAGCGGAGTCGTTAAATTGTTTGGTGAAGAGAGTCCTAGTATGAGTTCTAGTAAAGCAAATAAATTTCTGAGAACAAGAATGTCATATCTCTTTCAAAACTACGCGCTTATAGACAATGATACTGTAAATAAAAATTTAGAAATCCCCTTGATTTATGCGAAAAAAACAAAGAAGGAAAAGAAAGAACTAAAAACAGTCGCCTTGGAAAAAGTTGGACTGAGTGTGTCATTACAGCAAAAAATACACGAACTTTCAGGTGGAGAACAACAAAGGGTTGCCATAGCAAGGATACTCCTAAAGCCGTGCGAGTTAATATTGGCCGATGAACCAACAGGTTCTTTAGACGATAACAATAGAAATGAAATTATACAAATTTTAAAAAATCTAAATAAAGAGGGAAAAACAATTGTTATTGTCACCCATGATCCATATGTAGCACAAGTATGCAATAGAGTCATAGAATTATAATTTTTGCGGAAATGAGATTATTAAGGGGAGAGGAAAAGATGCATATACAATAATTTAATCAAGGGGTTCCACCCTATGTCCATCAACTTAAGAAATTAATTATTCCCCTAAATAAAAAAATGAACTGAATTTTCATGGACAACTATGAAGAGATAAAACTTTCGTTTGGAGTACTGCCACATTACTATCAATCTAAGATGAATTTATACCAATAATTCATAGAAAACGTTATTCTTTTTGTAGAAATATACAGAAAGGATGGCGTTTTTGTATGAATCTATCGATTCAAGATGAGTTTTATTTGTTCGCTGAAGAACTACAGCGATATCTATCTCCACATATTCTTCAACAACTTGGCCAAGAGACAGGTTTTGTAAAACGTAAAAGTAAGTATGGCGCACGAGATTTGGCTGCTTTATGTATTTGGATCAGTCAACATGTAGCAAGTAGTTCCCTTACTCGATTATGTAGTAAGCTTTATGCAAATACAGCTACACTTATGAGTCCAGAAGGACTTAATCAACGCTTTAACCGATGTGCTGTTTTATTTCTACAGCGTGTATTTTCCCTTTTAATCAAAAGCAAACTAAACGATTCTTCTCAAATCTCGAACCAATACATTTCTTATTTTCAACGTATACGTATTTTAGATGCTACTATTTTTCAAGTACCCAACCACTTAGCTTCTATTTATCCTGGTTCAGGAGGATGTGCACAAACAGCTGGTATTAAGATTCAACTAGAGTATGATTTACATAGTGGGAAATTCCTCAATTTTCAAATGGAACCAGGTAAAAATAATGATAAAACCTTTGGTACAGAGTGTTTGGATACCTTACGACCAGGAGATTTATGTATTCGAGATTTAGGATACTTTTCTCTAAAAGATTTAGGTCAGATGGATCAACGGGGAGTATTCTATGTTTCACGGTTGAAATTAAATAATAGAGTATATGTGAAAAATGAATCTCCAGAATTCTTTCGGGATGGGACAGTAAAAAAGCAATCTTTATATGCTTTACTTGACCTTGAACATATCATGCATCAGATAAAACCAGGAGATACTTATGAAATTCGAAATGCCTATGTTGGACAACAAAAATTACCCTCACGAGTTGTAATATACAGACTCACATCAACTCAAGTTCATAAACGTAGGAAACAGCAAACTTATGTTGAAAAGAAAAAAGGGGTTACATACTCTGAAAAAAGTAAACGTTTAACAGAAATTAATGTTTATATTACCAACATCCCATGGGAAATTGTTCCGATGGAACATGTTCACGAGATTTATTCTCTACGTTGGCAAATAGAGATTGTATTTAAAACATGGAAATCTCTTTTTGGTATCAATCATTGTCACAATATTAAGCGAGAGCGTCTAGAATGTCATCTTTATGGACAGTTAATCGCTATTTTTCTTTGTTCTTCCACTATGTTCAAAATGCGACAGCTGTTACTACAGAAAAAACAAAAAGAATTAAGTGAGTATAAAGCAATTTATATGATTCAAGATCATCTGTACTTAGTATATAAAGCTATACAACAAGACACCCAAGAAGTATCGAAAATTTTTCTTCATCTGTTTGACCTCTTGCAGAAAAACGGACGAAAATCTCACCGATATGAGAAAAAGACAGTTTTTGATATTTTAGGCGTTGTTTATCAGTGCTCTGTATCCAATCTAAAGCAGAAAACTGCATAACCTTTAAAAACACACCTTATCAAGGTTTATTTGGAATGCGTATTTTTAAAAACAAATAAACAAAATATCAAGCATGTAGGCAACAGGAACGGAAGTTCATGAAATACTCAACCTTAGCTTGATGGGCATGTATGGTGACCCCTTTTATAAAATTATGAAGGAATATGAAGAAGTAAATTAGGGCTTTTCCTATAAAGCGTACCACCAACACTTTAACGAAACTGTAGCAAACCATCCGAATTTAAAATCTGTACGTATTTTGATTGGTAACGGAGAAACATCAAAACGTTTTAATTATAATTTAACTGGATTTGATAAAGACGATAAAGAAAAAGAATTAGAATTCAATACTCAAAAAAACCTTCGTAAAGAAGCATTCCTACGCGTCTACTACTCTGATAAAAAAGATGAAAAAGATGTATCAGGTTGGGAAGAAGTGAAGAAGGACGAGCTTCCTGCGAAAGTGAAAGAAAAACTAGCTGCGAAATAATAAAAATAAAAAGGGTTTGGCCTTAACTGTCAAATCCTTTTCTGTTTTCAAAATCTTTTTCTGAAATGACTATGAATCCATGTCTTTTAAATAGAGCTGTTGTTACGCCGTAACCAGTTTGTTTATTTC
>NZ_PCOH01000061.1:0-10536 GCF_002976445.1 Bacillus sp. MYb56 | reverse complement strand
AAATACCTGAAATGTGGAATTGGTCTAAGGATCTATTAAAAGAGCATACATGGAGAGTTATGATGGGGAAAGCGTTAGATAAACATGTGTATCATGATTTCGAGAAAACACCGCATATGTGCGTGTCGGGTATGACACGGTTTGGAAAGACAGTATTTCTAAAAAATGTGATGACGAGTTTGATTTTACAACAATCTCAACATGTAAGTTTTTTTATTATTGACTTGAAGGAAGGATTAGAATTTAGCCCCTACAAGAATTTGTCCCAAGTAATAGAAATAGCTGAAAATCCGGAACAGGCGTTAGAAATGTTGGCTAAAGTACGTGAGAAAATGGTTAAACAAATTGAAGTAATGAAGAAGTCCTACTTTACTAATATCATAGATACATCCATAAAAGAGCGATGTTTCATCATAGTAGATGAAGGAGCAAATCTTTGTCCCACACAAGGATTACCTAAAAAACAACGTGATGTATTATTTTTGTGCCAGGAGATGTTATCTGAAATCGCAAGAATCGGAGGTGGTTTAGGATTCCGGCTCATATTTTGTACGCAATATCCTACTTCTGATACATTACCAAGACAAATTAAACAAAACTCTGATGCGAAAATAGGCTTTCGATTACCAACGGCGGTTGCTTCCCAAGTCGCTTTGGATGAACCAGGCTTGGAGGATCTGCCATCCCTGCCAGGAAGAGCATTATTTAAGACTGATCGTACAGAAGAAATCCAGGTACCTTTTTTAAAGGATAAAGATATGTGGGAGTTACTAAAGCAATACAAGGTGGTGAAGCAAAATGAGGCACCAGAAACTCAAACAGAGAGCGAGACAGATCGAGATTTTATCGAGTTTAAATAAGCTGGAATTTGCTTCTAGGAGGCAATTGCAAGCAATTCATGCTCTAGGTAGTATTCGAAATGCAAATCGTGTTCTGAAGGATCTCCGTCAATATTGTCATGTCACTTCGCATAATCGGGAATATGTATATTATCTCAACAAAAAAGGTTGTGCCTTGTTAGGATTAGAGCCGGATGAACGAAAAAAAAAGCATCAACTTGAACATATTCTTTTACGCAACGAGGCTTGGATGTGGTTAGATTTTCCGGATTGGAAGACAGAACAAGTTATAAAATTTAGATATCAAAATGAAGAAAAAATAATTGTACCAGATGCTTATTATTTAATAGATCAAGTACCACATTTTGTTGAAATTGATAGGCTGCAACACATGAAGAATAATGAAGAAAAGATACAATATTATGGTTTAATTGCAAAGCTATATAAAAAACAAAAGGATATCGTACCAAACATCTTATTTTTTACAATATCGGATTATCGAGAAAAGAAATTAGAGAGCTACGGAATGAAATATAATGTGTATGTACGTACATTCCTTTTAAAAGAAGTTTTGTAGTTTGCAACTAAATTACAAAAAATATGGGTTTTTGGCAACCGAATTGATAAAAAAGGACTACGCTGTTTAATAGCCCTCATCATGTCCAAAAATCTGTGTTATTAACATTTTTGCCTGTTAGTTTCCGAAGTGCATTGACGATTTTATTAGCATTTTTCATACTCGGTGAAACACTGTCTATGTTTGCTAAACGACTAACAGTTGACTCTCTTAGTCCACTAACCTTGGCAATATCTACTTGTTTTAAATCGTGTTTATCTATGAATTTTCCAAGTTTTGAACGGGGTTTTTTAAACCAGGGCATATATTACACCTCATTTGTTTTTTAGTTATAATTTGTCCAAAACTTCTATTTTTCAAACTTCGAAATAAAGAATAAATGTAAAATTAGAGCATATAATGAAAATATAAAACTAAAAAACTGTAATAATTTTGTGTAATATAGCATTCATATAAGTAGCTACAAGTTGCTGATATACTATTCTAATGGCAACTTGTTGCAAAGGGTATTCCTATAAAATTAAAAGCTTGAACCTATTGATACACAAGGGTTTAGGCTTTTTTTAATTTATGGAGCAATGAAAACCAGTTTAATAAATTAAGAGATATCATATTGTTGAGTCGTCGAATATTGAAGAATCATATATATAATTTCACGTACCATATTGATAATAAAAAAATATTTTCTAAATGGTTGTATAAGGCAAAACAATAGGTTTATAATAAGAACGAACGTTCTGTTCTTGGGGGCTAAAACGATGTTTGATTATTCAAAGTGTATGAATCGAATGATTTACTGCATTGATCTATGTTCATTTTTTGCTAGTTGTGCGTGTGTCATGAGAGGATTAGATCCATTAAAAGTAAAATTGGCTGTTGTTGGTGACGTAAATAGAAAAGGATCTATCGTGCTTGCTGCCACTCCCGAACTTAAAAAAATGGGCATTTCTACAGCAACCAGATTATACGAAGTACCAAAAGATCCGAACATTATTATTGTGAATGCAACAATGAGAAGATTTGTTGAAATTTCAAATCAAATCACAGAAATTTATACAAAGTATGTAGCATTAGAGGATCTACACGTTTACTCAATCGACGAATGCTTTTTAGACATGCAACAAACAGCGCACCTTTTCGGACGTGATCCAATTGTAATTGCTAAACGAATTCAAATAGAGATATATGATACAACTGGTATAACTGCATCCATTGGGATAGCACCTAACTTATTTCTCTCAAAGGTTGCTCTAGATGTGGAAAGTAAACATTCGAATTCCAGGATTGCAATGTGGTCATACGAAGATGTTTCGAAGAAATTATGGAATATTAAACCCCTTCAAAAAGTATGGGGAATTGGAACGGCGACTCAGGAAGCTTTACACAGCATGGGGCTATTTTCCTTGAAGGATGTTGCTAGAACGCCTAAAGAACATCTAATCAAACGATTTGGCAAAGTAAAAGGTGAAGAGTTATATCGTTTTTCATACGGTATTGATGAGAGCCGTATTGCTAATAAATACATTCCGAAAAGCACTTCTATTACAAAAGGGCAAATATTATTAGAAGACTGTTTTAGCCCAAAAAAATTAAAATTACTTCTCCTAGAACAAATTGAAGAAACTTGTTTTCGTTTACGATCTATGGATAAATGCTGTCGTACGGTTGAGCTTGCTATAGGTTATAGCAAATACATCGGCGGAGGATTTAAACGAGCGATTACATTAGATCAGCCGACATGCTTAACAGAAGATGTGTATGAGGCCTCATTGCAACTATTAAAAAGGTTTCATTCTGGACATCCGGTGCGCCAAATACATATAACACTAAAAAATTTGACCAGGGATGATGCAATTCAAATGTCATTGTTTGAAGATACTTCTCAAAAAGATACTAAAAGGAAATTAGCAAAAACAATGGATAGTATACGGCATAAACATGGTAAAAACTCGATTATGAGAGGGATTAGCTATATTAAGGGGGCTACTCAGAGAGAAAGAAACGGCAAAATTGGTGGTCATAAAGCATAAGGAGGAATGTAAGTCATGATGGATCGAGGTATGATGCGATGGGTTCCATTTTCAGCCATAAAAGAACAATTCGAAGGATTAAATGAAATGTATGAAAAACAAAACGAAGTACCGATGCCTATTTTAGATGAACAAAAACTAGATCTTATAAACGATATCGTGTGTTGTGCAATTGCTGAAAATAAACAAGTAAGCATTTTATATCAAAAACAGAACAAAGTGTATACCGAAGTGGGTTATATTCATTACTATGACATGATTTGTAATGAATTAAGAATTAGGAACCAACATGATAATGTATTTTATATAAAAGTAAATCATGTAACAGATATCAAATATACATAATCGTCTACAAAATAAAAAGCATCCACTATGTGAACACTTGTATCGAGATAATAAAGCTCTTTAATTTTATCTTCAGAAAAGCAATAACCTCCCATCAACAACATGATAGGAGGTTATTAAAGTTATTTGAAATTTGTATTTTGTTTTAATGGTTTCGATTTTTGCAAATAATAATGTTGTTTAATTTTGGAAGCGAATATTAAAGTTTTACTTGGTTATTTCTTTATAGCTTGTAACTAAATCTTCGGCTTCATATCTAGGGTCTACCTTAACTTTACCCTCTTTTGTTTTGATAACTCTTAGTCCACCAAACCATTCTGCATCGTTGAAGGTTATTCTACCTACTCTTACATTATACTCTTTACCGTCTATCTTTACGATTAGTATTCCATGTTCAGATAGAAACCCTTTTTCTACATGTCTACCTGTAATTTCAGCGTTTAATGAAGTTCCTTCGTGTACCAGTTTCGCTTCATAATACCCATCAATCATTGGAAATCCGAAAAAGACGAATGCTATTAGTCCAAAGACAATTACCTTCTTCTTTGTACTCCATTTATTCTTTTCTTTCAATTCTTTCTGTTTCGCTTCTTCTTCTGCTCGTTCTTGCTCTAACTCGTCTAAAGCTTCTTCCCATGCATCTAGGTATTCTTCATACTCTGCTTCGATTCTTGCTAGTTTCTCTAGCTGTTCATCGGTTGCTACCATTTCATATGAGTTTTCTTCAACTAAACGAATTTCAATACCCGTTTTTCTTATTTCTTCTAAGTCTTCTTCTGTACCATTTAACTCTCGAATGACTTCCCCTTGTTTGTTAACGAGTTTAGCGTGAATTTTTTTTTCTCCTTCTTCTTAAACATCTGAACTACCCCTTTATTTGTTTCCTATCATAGATAATAATACCATTTTTGAAAACATCTATTTTATTTTTGAAATGACTTTATTATTTTTTAACAACTTTATTATTTGTGAACAACACTTCATGTTATTATGATTAAGTGATATTAATTCAGATTGATATGTAGGTGAAACAAATGGAAAATAAAGAACCTAAACAAGAATACGATCTAAGCAAAATATACGCATACACAGAGTTCCCCGATAAAATTAGCGGTCGTTGCGACAATTGCGGCAATACCTCATTCAAGAGTTCCGTTAAAGATTTCATCTTTTTAAGAGAATGTCGTCAATGCGGTATGAAGAAAATCATATAGTCCTATCCGGGGCTTTTTTCTTTATAAAATAAAATGAACTATAAGATATACATAAAAAATAGAGTCCCTTATTATTAGGGGTAGCAATTGCTGAAAGTAAGTAAGCAAGTAAACATCTCATACCACAAACAGCACAAATTGCATTCAGAAATTGGCCATATTCATTTTTACGATATGACTCGAAATGAGTTAAGAATTATGAACCAAAATGATAAGGTATTATATATAGAGATTGGTCATGTAACTGATATTAAATATACATAAGGATTTACAATTCAAAGGGTAGGGAGAAAAATGTTTGAGACGTGTGAGGAGGATAAATAGCATGATTAATCAAGCTGAATGGTTATGGCAATGTATTATTGAAAGAGGATCAAATTCTGAAGGTAACTTTAAAGAATCATTAAATCTTCAGCCAGGTGCAAGTTATGAAGAATTTCAAATTATTGAGGGTACACTGGGGGTTACACTTCCTGAAGAGATGAAGAACTTTTACAGGGTGTATAACGGACAAGTTTGGGAGCCCGGGGTAAATCCAATTGTTAGGAATTTGACTTTGTCCCCTACTTCCGAAATTATCGATAATTGGAAATTTTTACAGGAAGAATTCGATCCAGATGATGATTTAGAGCCAGATATTGAAAAAGAGCTTAAACCAGTTCTTTGGAATTCCAAGTGGATTCCAATTGCAGAAAATGGTGGCGGGGATTATCTTTGTATTGATACAGATCCATCAGAATCTGGAGTAGTAGGACAAGTGCTATATTATTGGCATGATTGGGGACAACGTTCTATTGAGGCAAAAGGTTTATTTGAATTCATAGAAATCTGTTTGAAAGAAGAGAATTGTGAATAAATGTACTTAGAGTTGTAAGTTTGAATTAAAGTTGGATTAGAAATATTGTATGCACCTTGATTTTACGCCAAACCCAAAGACTCCATTTTGAAAAAAGATTGGTTAAAATGGAGTCCTTTTTTGCTAATTAGTATAAAAATTTTATAAAAAAGTTTGATTGTTTTGTTATCCGTTATTTCACCAACGCCCCCGTTACTTTAAGTACGTTTCGTCACAATCTTAGTCGTTATAATGATTTTAATCATATATTCCCCATTCATACAAAAAATAATGGCTATCAGATTGTCCGAATATACAATCATAAACATACCCCTTTTGTACTTGTATTGTTTCAATATGACTTAATCTAATTAAGAGTTCTTTAATAACTTGTTCTGGTGTATTCACATCAGCTAAATCCCTTTTAAATCTACTTATAAAGTCATCTTTGTTTACTGACTCTATGCTAATACATACTCTTGAATAGTATGTATTAATCCAACCATCTTTTAGTGCTGTTAGCCATTGTTCGTCTGAAGGGTCTGGCTCATCACTAATATCCCATTCTTCTCCATCGAACAATTCCTTTTTAAATAGTGCAGAAAATGCCTCTTGAATATTATCAAATTGACCTTTTCTGGCGAATGTTAAGTCTACTTGCATTGCATATTCATCTCTAAATTCATATACATCAAATGATAAATTTAACAATCTTACATTTGCAATTTGTCTGGCAAATAAATTGAGATCATCAAACAATCCTTGAATTTCTTTATTCATCATAATCCCCCCTTCTTCCTAAAGTTCTGATATTGTAAAGTGATAATAAAGTTATTTAATTTAGATATAAAAAATACAAGAGCCTTGCTACATTGTATTGTAGTAAAGCTCTTTAAGGTTGTTTAATTTCTATCCATTTAAAGGTGTGTGCACTCAAAAATCAATAATAAAGTTGTTTAAATCTTGTTCAACTAAAGCACCCGTTAGTTCAATAAGAAAAAATTATCTATGATTATTAAAGTGGCCCACCTTCAAAACCAATAGGCCATCCATCCTCTTTAAATTTTACTTTATACTGAAACTCAAAGTGACCATCAAAAATAAAAGCTAAACTAAACCCTGAAAATATATAATCGTCAAAATTAACAATCTTTCCAAAACATATTGTGGATAGATAGTAGTTCTTCATTTCTTGATTAGGGAAGAATTCCTGTAAATATTTTAATGCACGGCTTATATGTAGATGGAGTTCATCGAATATTTTTTCTGCCATTTCGATAATCTCCACATCGGGATTTTCATTATTCCCTTGAATAAAAATCTCCACATCTTCCCATTCTCCGATATTAATACTATAAAACCACCGTTCTTGAATGAGATACTTCTCATTTTCGTATACAGGGGGATTAACTAGGTTTAATTTTTTCACCTCATCTTTAGTTAACGGTTTTTCAAGTATAAGCTTTTTATGCAAAATGTTTTTGATATTAGAGACAATATATTTAGATTTGTTTAATTCTAAAGAGTCCATTTTCCACCTCATAAATTATAAAATAAAGTACATTCCCCTTTAATTATATCATCATCCCTATTCAACTATCCTGCACCGTTAGTTCAATAAGAATTAAACAACTTTATTATTTTTCAAAGGACTTTATTGTAAATTAAACAACTTTATTATCTCTTAACATCTTCTTCCTATAGATTCAGATGCTTTATAAAATCAATATGATACAGCCTTATAACAAATTAGTTTCAAAAGGTGTCTGTTTTTTAGGGACGTTTCAAAAGTATATTTTTGAGATTTTGGAACTAATATTTCATGTAATTTTGATAGTTTCAAAAGGTGTACCTTTTGAAGTGATGAGATGTATTTTAGGGGTATCAAAGTTTCTTAAGTTGATTGCATGTATAAGTGCTCTCTTTTTTAAAAAATATATATTAATAAAATCAGGTAATACTTTAGAAATTCTTTAAATTTATTTAACTTTACTTATCCTTATATATTATTTAATATATTTTAAGTAAAAGTATTGGATTTAATATTATTAAAGCGGAGGTTTACATGAGCAAAGGAAAGCCGAATAAAACAAAGAAAGATAAAGTTACTTTTAGATTAAACGCACTGTTTTTTTGTGTGTTTTTACTATTTTCAACTATTATTCTTCAGTTAGGAAAAGTACAACTCGTTGATGGAGAATCTTATAAAAATATAGTTGAAAAACAAGAAAACGAAACCATTAGTGTCCCCGTTCCACGTGGACAGATTTTTGATCGAGAAGGTGAAAAGGTTGTTAACAATAACGCTATTCGTGTCATAACGTACACAAGAATGAAAGGTATACAATCCGATGATATTCTGAAAGTAGCTAAAGACCTTTCAAATATAATTGAAATATCCGAAGAAGATATAAATAAATTAACTGAAACAGATAGAAAAGATTTTTGGATGCAAATGAATAAAGAACAGGCCCAAAAAAAAATAACGAAACAAGACGAAGAAAAACTTAGAGCAAAAAATATTGAGGGAAAAGGGTTTGATAATAAAATAGAAAAATTGAGACGAGAACGTGTCACTGATGAAGAACTAAGTAAATTAACGCCAGAAGACCTAAAAGTATTAGCTATTAAAAGTAAAATGAGTTCAGGATATCAAATGACACCTCAAGTTATAAAAAAGAACGCAACCGAGAAAGAATACGCAATAATAAGTGAGAATTTAGAAAGATTCCCAGGGGTAGATGCAACAACAGACTGGGATCGTAATTATGTAAATGGGGATTTATTCCGTTCGGTATTAGGAAATATTACAAGTGCTGAAGAAGGGCTTCCAAAAGAAAATTTAGACTCTTATTTAGTGCGTGGTTACAATCGTAATGATCGCATTGGAAAAAGTTATATTGAACAACGATATGAAGACGTATTACATGGAGAAAAAGCTGAAGTTCGAAATATTACTGACAAAGAAAAAAATATTACTCAAACGGAAATGATTTCCAACGGGAAGAACGGAAAAAATTTAACATTAACAATCAATATGAAATTACAGAAGCAGGTTGAAGAGATTATTGAAAAGCGTTTAAAAGAGTTTAAAGGTTCAGAACCACTATTAGACCGAGCGTTTGTTGTAATGATGGATCCAAAAACAGGTCAACTTTTATCCATGGCTGGAAAAAAATTAGTGAAAAAAGATGGGAATATAAAAGTAGAAGATTATGCTTTAGGTACATTGACTAGCTCTTATGAGCTTGGATCTACCGTAAAAGGAGCTACACTTTTAACAGGATTTGAGACAGGTTCCATAACGCCAGGAACATATTTTCATGATGCACCAATGCATTTTAAAGGAACAAAACCCAAAAAATCTTGGAAGGATTTTGGAAGTATTGATGACCTACGAGCGTTACAAGTTTCATCAAATGTTTACATGTTCAATACAGCTTTAAAAATTGCAGGCATAAATTATGTACCTAATAGCTCATTAAATATTACAGCAGCTACATTTGATAAAATGAGATATTATTTTGGACAATTTGGTTTAGGTGTTCCAACAGGTATAGATTTACCAAATGAAGCTATTGGACAAATGAGTAAAGAAAATTATCAGCCAGGTTTCTTACTAGATTTAGCTATTGGACAGTATGATACGTATTCACCATTGCAGTTAGCACAATACATTTCTACTATTGCAAATGGGGGATATCGAATGAAACCACAGATTGTGCAAGAGATTCGAGAGCATACAGTGAAAGAAGAAGAGATTGGAAAAGTTGTACAATCCATGGAGCCAGTTGTATTGAACCGTGTAGATATGAAAAAAGAATATATTGATCGAGTACAAGAAGGTTTCAGAAGAGTATTTCAAGAAGATGATGGAACAGGTGTGCATTATTTCCAAAAAGCTTCTTATAAACCGGCTGGTAAAACAGGAACAGCACAAACAGTTTATGGAGGAGATGATCCTGTTGGTAGAGATGAACAAGGGAAAAGAATCCGTTGTTATAATTTAACTTTAGCAGGATATGCTCCATATGATAACCCGGAAGTCGCATTTTCTGTTGTTGTACCATGGGTATATGATGATAAAGGTGGAATTAATTCAATGATTGGTAGAGACATTTTAGATGCATACTTTGAATTAAAAAAGGATACAGGGGATAATACCCCTTCTCAAACAAACTAAATAAAGCGAATGAAGATAATAAAAAAATGCCCCCTACATTAAAACTTAGTAGGCGGCATTTTTTATCATTTTAGCCAAGAAGACTCCTTCCTCAAGGAACGCGAAGTGAGTAGGTGGGAGATGAATTGGCTTCGGACAAGGGATGGCAGGAAGCCATCTTAATTGTTCGACATACATAAACTGTTACTTCACTACCTGTCGAATGTATGTTTGTTGTATAATAGACGCATATCGAAATGGAGGTGAAATGAATGATGATCAATAAAGCATATAAATTTCGTATCTATCCAAATAAAGCTCAAGCGATCCTAATCAATAAAACGATTGGCTGTTCTCGTTTTATATTCAATCACTTCCTATCTCTGTGGGATAATGCATATAAAGAAACAGGAAAGGGTTTGACATATGGTACATGCTCTGCCAAACTCCCTGCCATGAAAAAAGAGTTTGTTTGGCTAAAAGAAGTGGATAGTATTGCGATTCAGTCGTCTGTTCGCAACCTTGCGGATGCTT
>NZ_PCOH01000060.1:0-10664 GCF_002976445.1 Bacillus sp. MYb56 | reverse complement strand
TATGATTTCTAGATTTACTCAAATAAAAGTCAATCGTGTTTCCTTCAGAATCAACAGCACGATATAAATACATCCATTGTCCTTTTACTTTTATATATGTTTCGTCCACTCTCCATGAATTCGTTTGTTTGAGATGACGTCGAATTCATGGTCCATATTGATGTACCCATCGCATAATAGTTGTATGAGCCAGGAATAACCCTCGTTCCTCCACCATTTCCACCAAATCACGAAAGCTTAAGTTGTACCGTAGGTACCAACGTATAGTTAACAAGATGATGTCTGGCTGATAATGTTTCCACTTAAATAAATTCTCCTTTTCCATACTGATTACACACCTTTTATAGAGTAGTACTATCAGTATTTCCAAGTTTGATAGACCATTTTCATCTACTTCAAAGTTTTTGCACCCGAACCGAAGTAAAAGAATTACCGAAAACAGGATCTTCTGTTGGGATTGATATGGGATTAAAGGATTTTGCTATTCTTGCAAATGGAACTACATACAAAAAACCTAAATTCTTTCGTACATTAGAAAAAAATTAGCGGAAGCACAACGCATCCTTTCCAGAAGAGCGAAAGGTTCTTCGAACTGGAATAAATAACGTGTGAAAGTGGCACGAGTCCATGAACATATTACTAATGCAAGAAAAGATTACTTGGATAAAATCTCTACCGAAATCATCAAAAACCACGAAGTAATTGATATTGAGAATCTACAAGTAAGCAATATGCTGAAAAACGGGAAACTTGCCAAAGCAATCAGTGAAGTATCTTGGTCACAATTTCGAAATAAGTTGGAATACAAAGCAAAATGGTACAGGAAGCAAGTTGTAGTTGTCTCAAAAACATTTGCTTCTAGTCAGCTATGTTCAAATTGTGGTTACCAAAATAAAGACGTTAAAAATCCAAATCTTCGTGAATGGGATTGTCCTTCTTGTGGCACACATCACGATAGAGATATTTACGCAGGACTGAATCTTAGAAACGAAGCGATTCGTCTCTTAACAGTAGGGACTATGGAGATAGCCTACCGCTAGGTTTCCGTACTTAGGAATCTCCCACTTCAAACAGTCCGTTAGGACGTTAAGTGGTGAGTAGTTCAATTTACTGCTTTTTTGGAGTATTGATAGGATTGCTGTCATAAATCACAAAATAAAAACACAGAAGTTTGTCACCTCTGTGTTTCTTCGAATTTTCTCTGATTGATTGCTCGATAAAGAGAACCTTGTGATACCACAAGAACCTTACTCACCAGTAATCATAAACAACTGGGACATTAACTTTTCCGGTGTGATTCAGCAGGCGAATACGGTACTTCATGGGCAATTTGCTCCAGTTGAACCGATTTGACCAGGTGATTCCGCTTAATACGGAATAAATAAAGAAAAACCGACTTAAATTACAGAGCCGGTTTCTTTTGTTATTTCACATATACATTGGCTACATTTATCTCTACATTAGATATTTATATTTTTCTTCCTGTCCCACAATTTTAATTGGGAAAGGTTGAAAAAAATGATTCAAATCAAAGTAACACCTGAAATGCTAGAAGAAGCTGCTAATCGTGCAAGTAATACCAGAATCACATTAGAATCTATACATAATAATTTATGTAATGAAATTGATCATTTGTGTTTTCAATGGATTGGTGCCTCTAATCAACAGTTCATTCAAATGTTCAATGATGCGAAACCAAAAGCTTTTACATCTATCAATTCACTTGTACAAGTATAAGTAAATTTGAAACGCATCGCCGTAAAATTCCGTAATGCGGATAATCAAGATTTTGAACTTTCACAAAAGCAAACTTTTAAATACATAATTACTTCAAACATCATATAGAACCAGGTTTATCTTATCTGGACAATAATAGCTTAGTCCCCCACAACGAGAGAGGGGAACATTTACATTTCCCTTATTTATTTTACCACTTGAACAGATGCTGGTTTCCAACCCTGATTCTCTACCCAATCAATATCAACCTTATATTTTTTATTACTTTGCTTATCCCGTACATTACCGTAGGCTTTATTATTACCATTATTCCCAATAAAATCGAAAATCAATTGGCTCTCTGGAACATCAACAGCATAAGAAATTGCTTTTTTCATCTCACTCCAATCTGCTGTTCCTTCTTTAAATTGCATTGCAGGTTTTGCTCCTTGCTCTGTACCAATTGGCTTCCAAGAAGGATTAGTTTGAGAACCCTTTTCTTGAGATGCCGTTTTTTCTCCCTCTTTATTTTCATTTTCGCTCGTTTTTACCGATTTTTCTGCTTTTTGTTTCTCTTCTAACAGTGCTGCTTCTCTCTCTTCACGTTTCTTCTCTTCTAACAGTGATGCTTCTCTCTCCTCACGTTCCTTCTCTTCTAACTGCGCTGCTTCTTTCTCTTCACGTTTCTTCTCTTCTAACTGCGCTGCTTCTTTCTCTTTATGTTTCTTCTCTTCTAACTGCGCTGCTTCTTTCTCTTTATGTTTCTTCTCTTCTATCTTTGTTGCTTTCTTTTCTTGAGCAATTGCTTTCTTTGATGTATCAGAAGGGGAAAACAACTGGTATGTCACTATACCAACTGACACTAATACCAAAGTAAATGCAATATTAAAAATCACCTTTTTACGACGATTTTGTTGTTTTTCTTGAAACCTGCTTCCTTGTCCCATTTTTTAAACCTCCGAGTTTATTTTCTCTTCTAATCTTTATGCATTATCCTTATAATTCTTAATATTTTCATTAAACAATGGAAATGAATTACAATTCCCATACAAGATTTCATATCATAATAAAATTTGTGTTGTTTCAAGCATCTGACATATGTTATTCAAAAATATTTTAATACATTAAAAATTGATAAGCATCTGTTCGTAAGAAACCTTCAATTTTATTCAAAGGCGATTCCAATTACGTCCACATTAGATCTCCTGTAGAAATCTTTTTAACAATTAAGCCCCTTCTTCCCTTATTTATAATTTTCAAATTAAACTGCCCTCTATGGTACAATAAAGATGTGTTGTTTTCTACTGGGGTATGTCGTAAAATCAAAAGGGATTTTATCTCTTTTACCTTTTTTTCAGAGTAACTTTCACCACTAGGAGACTCTATTATTCCTAATGTAATCTTTAATTCGCTTTCATCAAAAATCCATTCTTTATTAAGTTCCCTTATCTTTTGTATAAAGCTTCTTTTGGTTTTTCCTATATAAATCAATGTTTCATTCTTAGCATATACTCTAGAGATTGCAAATATTCCCTTCTTAAAAGCTTCTTCTCTATTATAAAAATCATTTAAACTATACAATCCATACCATTTAATATGTACTGTTTCTATTAACCTCACCTCATTTTTATGATAATATTATAATTTCTGAACGTTCAAATTATTATGGATACATAGCCTTGATTACTTGAATTATAAATAGTGCTTTTCAATAATACATTTTATTATTACTAATTTCAATAATGAATATGTACATATTCATTATTGAATGGCTGCAAAAAAACATGGGAATTTAATTCAAGCCCTATATCAAAATGAAAATAAAAAACACCTGTGATATACACAAAGTGCTTTTCTCTTGTTAATTTATCTATTTTCTTTTTATAACCCAAACTCCTTCGAATCGTACTTTTCTAGAGTTTGCTGCAATTCATTTTTTTTCATATGGAATATGTTTATCTGTCTGTACATCTTCAACATTTTCTCCACCTGCTAATAATCTCCTGTACTTAAAAGAGTGCCCTGTTAATAATGGTGTAATTATGTTGTATGGCCCTCCTTTTGTTTGATTACTTGTATCATAAAACAAGTATCTGAAGCTGATATGTGGTCTACTTTACTGATAAAAATAACAAATAAAAAAGGAAACCTGCATGTTCGTTATAGTGATTTTCACGTTATATATACTCATATAAATTTATTAATATGCAATATTACATATTAGGTTCCTGTATCTTCATGATATTGATGTATTTATGATACTTATATCTTCATATTTAGAAAGGAATACTATTGTACGTTGAAAAGGCGGAGTCTCTTTGAAGACTTCGCCGTTGTTTATATAGGGCATGAATAGTCTCGATACCTTTTATCGTACGTGAAGCATGACGAAGATTTTGAAATCCTGCAGATTTGGCAAAACGTCTCTTGACATGCCTATGAACCTGGTCAATAAGATGGCTAAAATTTTTGATTCTACAATGGATTGTAGTTTGATAAACCGAGAGACCCTTTAGAATAGAAATCACTTTTGACACAAAACAATGATTTTATATGGTGTAGTTTGAGCTGGTATACTCATTGTTGTAAAACTATAAATAACTATTAAATTTCGATTTACAAGATTACCTGTAAAGAATTGACCATTTGTTAATAAAATTTGAGTAGAAGGAGAAATATTTAATTTTAATTTTCCATCACTACTCTCCAACTGTTCATTAAAATAGTCTACTTTTACATTTTGATGCGGTGTATATTTTGCCATAACAATCGCTTGAAATTGTGGTGGGAAAATAAGAGGAGCAGGAGCGTTGGCATCGTAAAACCCAGTTACTTTATCTCCTACTACTACCGTTGCATAGTCGATAAAATACGTATTTGGTTTCACTACAAAATTTATTAGATTTCCATAACCATTATCTACGGACATTAATTTATTACATCCTATATCTTCGTTTGACCCTGTTACAAAATCGTTAATCATAGTTATTGTACCATCAAATGATTGAAATTTTTTCATTCAAATACCTCTTTTGTTTATATAATTAAACCTCTATCGTTACTCTATAATTTTTAAAAACATGTAAATGAAATAATCCTTCTCGTATCAATTCCAAAAATAACCCAAAACCTACCGTTCCATCTAAAACCAGCAACAGACCTTGGTCCTACAAAAATTGGGAAATACCAAAATTGTTCACCATTACTAAGCCATATATAAGTATTTCGAAATAAACATAATGAAATTGCTCCTGGATCAACAGCAAATGGTGAAGCAGTTGATTGTTGAGGAATAAATGATGGGGGAGGAGATGTTGGAGCTTGTGAACTTTGCTGTCCTGGAAAACTTGGTACACCCGGAAAACCTGGCATTCCAGGTATACCTGGAATCTGAGGACCAGGGAATTGACGATCGAAGCATTGATCATAATTTATATAAGGAAAATATATTGAATCATTATACATTTAAAAACCACCTCTTTCTTTTTAAAACCCTCTAAATTATTAATATGTAATGTTGTTCGTATAGGAAGCTTATTCGCATCCTATACGAACAATATTTTAAACAGGAAAGTATACCTATACCCTTTTTTTTCGGTATGGGGTAATGGAAATTCCAGTGTCATCTTTGCTACTACACCCTGTTACCAATAAAACATGCACAATGTAGAAATGAACCATAAAAATTTCTTCATCGTATGCCTCCCTCTCTTCTTGTTTTTCTTCCCCTACATCATAACGGGATTGGAATCATTGTTGGAAAAACGATCGATTTCTATGATTTAGCAAAGATTTAAGTATAAATCCATTGCTTAACTCCTCCACTCTTTCAAACGGGCTTTTTATGATATGTATGCAGGATTCCCCCTTACATGTAACGAAACCCCAATAGGGAAACATTCCACTAATTACCATACCCATTTCATACCATTACATTTTGGAGGTTAAACAGGATGAAAAAAAAGAAGTTACAAAAATCAGCACTTTCTTTTACCCTACTCTTTTCTTTAGGTGTTTCTTCTTTTCCGCTTACAACAGCTATTCATGGGGATACACAAGGGGCACAAACTGCAGAAAAGAAACAAGTCTCATTAACGGAGCGTACGTCTTTATTTTTTGCATATCTCCAACAAGGTAAATATGCAGAGGCACTCCAGTTGACGTCTGCAGCTTTTCAATCCAAGTTTACGGCAAACATATTACAAAGCTGGTGGACACAAAGTGGCGGGAGCAGGATTACAAGCATCGGAACACCTTTTATAAAAGAACGAAACTTGGTCCATCAAACGGTTGAAGTTCCAGGAGCTATCGAAGGAACTACTATTCCATTACTCCTTAAATTCACGCCTGGCGGCAAAGTTGATGAAGTTGGTGTAAGGACGACGCCAGAGAAATCTTATACCATCCCACATCCTAGCTATGACCAACCTGATTCCTACCAAGAGCGCGAAATCGTAATTGGAAATGCTACATACCCGTTACCAGCCACATTAACGGTTCCAAAACATAAAATTGGCGAAAAAGTGCCTGTTGTTGTTCTTGTTCACGGTTCTGGGCCGCATGATCGTGACAGTACATTTATGGGAGCTAAAATCTTTAGAGACCTTGCAGCTGGTCTTTCATCAAGCGGTATCGCAGTGTTACGTTACGAGAAACGTTCTTTAGAACACGGTTTTAAAATGAGTGCAGAACCTGCTACATTAGACCGTGACACTACAGATGATGCCATATATGCAGCAAAATCAGCAGCGCAGCAGGAAGGCATTGACCCAGATAACATTTTCATTCTCGGACATAGCCAAGGAGCTGGCACAATGCCGCGTATATTAAGTAAAGCACCTTCATTACTTGTAAGAGGAAGTATTTTAATGGCACCACCTGCACGTCCTTTTACTGACATACTCCTTAATCAGTATCAGTACCTCGGGGCACCAAAGGAATTTATAGATGAACTAAAAAAACAATTCGCCTATATTGAGGATCCTACTTTTGATCCAGATCACCCACCAGCTGGTTATAATTATCTTTCTCCACATTTCATGTATGATGTGACTCGTTGGCGTCCAGTTGAGGAAGCGAAATCACGAAAAGAGCCATTACTGATTCTGCAAGGCGCACGTGATTATCAAGTAACAGTAAAGGATGAGTTTACGAGATGGCAAGAAGGGCTTTCAAGCCGCAGTGATGTTCAGTTCAAAGAATATCCGAAATTGAATCACTTTTTCACGGAGGGCGACGGGAAATTAAGCCACCCTAGTGAATACGAAGTCCCTTCCAATGTTCCTGCGTATGTCATCCAGGACATTGTTGCATGGGTCAATGCGACAAAGAAATAAGAAAACAACAAAAGCCATCATGCAATCATCATTGCGTGATGGCTTTTTACTAAAAGTAATTGTAGATGAAATGGTAGTTGCTCAGTATTACCGATACTAATTAGAGCAGATAGTGTACATAAGCTTCTTTCTCTAGATGTTAAAATAGGATCTCTCCATACTTTTTCGAATAATATGTTTTCACTATAATCAACAAAATCGGGAGCCATATCTCTCATTTTCTTTCGTATATTGGACTCGATACAATCATTCATTATTTTTTCACTCCCTTATATTAACCATTTGTGCTACTCCTTGACCAAATGACCAGTTTTCAACAGGTGTCTCGTTTAATGTAATAAAAATATCAGTTGTAGAGATGTTTAAATGATTTGAAATAGTTTTCGATATGGATTGATACAAACTCTTTTTCTGATTTATTGTTCTTCCTGGCCCACATGTAATAGAAACATGCATAATGTTTTCTGTTCTCTTTTTCTCTCCTTCTAAGAGATAATGTGGATCGTAAAAAAATTGATTAGGTGGGTAAGGTAAAAACATTTGAAAGTAATCATTTTCTGGGACTTTAAAGTGTTCAATCAATGAATGATGAATACTATTACTTATCGTTTTTAGCTCTTCTTTATTCAATTGACCATCTGGATAATAAACATTAACAAGCGGCATATTTTCACTCCCTTTCTTATGACCTTATTTTACTTCTATTATCTCGATTTGTATAATTGAAAATATATCGTATAATTATCAATAAAACCGATAAAGATGGAGTGCGAAGATGGAAATAAAAGAGTTAAATACATTTAAGATGATTGTCGAAGAAGGAACTTTTTCACTGGCAGCAAAAAAATTAAACTATGCTCAATCAACTGTAACAACACATATAAAAAAGCTGGAGAATGAACTTGGCTTCCTTCTATTTGAACGAGGATGGGATGCGCGATTAACAGAGGAAGGTACTTTATTTGCAAAAGAGGTAGATAACTTATTAATGCATTGGGATTATTCAATATCTCAAGCACAGCGCATAAGTAATGAGGAAAAAGGGACAGTAAGAATAGGACTAACAGAATCTGTTGCAAAAAAGTTAATGCCATCTATATTAAACTATTTAGACAATGAGAAACCATATATACATTGTGATTTTGTTGTAGGGAACACAGCACTTTTATCACAACTATTAGAACAAAATAAAATTGATTTTGCTGTTTGCGGAAAGAATAAGAATAGTTCCAATATGAACTTCACTCCACTTTACAATGAACAAATTGAATTTATTGTCAATAACCCTCATCATCCAATATTACACAAAGAGTCAGTTGAAGTATTCGATATCATTAATTATCCTATTTTAATTGGAGAAAATAGTTGTTATTATTATCAATCTGTGAATGCCTTTTTATCAGAAAATAATTTATCGTTTAAAAGAGTTTACAATTGTAATGCATTACATCTTATTCCACAAATGGTTTTTGGAAATGCAATAGGTATTATTCCTAAGGGAACTATTTTAAACAAAGGCAATATATCATTTAAGGTTAAAGGATTTAATCCCCAAATGCCTATAGGATTATTAATTTCTTCTAAAAACAGAAACTATTTGAGCCAGACAAAACAACGACTTATGAAATTAATTGAATTGTTATTGTCTTGAACTAACCCCACTTTCACTTCGTTTAGAAGTGGGGGATTCCTAGCTAAAGAGTTCTATCGATAGGCTATCTCCACAGTCCTTTCGGTTACAAGCCTTATCGCTTCATTCTTTAGATTGATACATGCGTTACAAAGCTATTTTACAGGTGAACCTAGAAATAATTGAATAAGGTGCTAATGATAAAAAAAGTAGAAAAAGACTAGTAAATTTACTAGTCTTTTTCTACTTTTTTTACTTTTGTAGTGTTAATATTAGATTTTATTCTAATAAAATCTAATATTAACACATCTTTATTCAAAAGCTAGATGTACCTAATTACAGATGACTTCCACCAGTTACATCCATATTATGCCCAGTAATAAAACTCGCTTTTTCACTCGCTAGAAATGAAACAACATTTGCAATTTCTTCTGGTTGACCCTCTCTTTTTAAAGCACTCATATTCTTTGCATTTTCTTGACCTTCTTCTGTATGCAGCCAGTTAGCAGTTGAATCCGTATCAATGATTCCGGGCATTACGGAATTAATCGTAATGCCTTTTTCACCCAATTCCTTTGCTAGTGTAAACGTCATTGTATTAATTGCGCCTTTTGTCATACTGTATATCATCATATATGGAAATACGATACGTGTCACACCGGATGATAGATTTATTATCCTACCATTGGATGCTATAAATCCGATTAGAGGTTGTGTGATAAAATATGGCGCTTTAACATTTGCATTAAATAGACGATCGAACTCATCATAGTCCACTTCTCCAAATCCATTTGATGTAGCATGTCCAGCATTGTGAACAATTGTATGTAGTGATACATTACTATCTTGGATTAGCATTTCCTTGGTTTTTTCGATGAATTCGTTAATCCCTTCACTGGAATTGAAATCACCTTGAATTAAATGTGCTTGTCTGCCAATTGATTCAATTTCTGCTTTGACTTGATTAGCCTTTTCAATATTTTGATTATAATGTAATAATAAATTGAATCCATCATTTGCAAGTTGGATTGCGATTGCCTTTCCTATCCCTCTAGAAGCTCCTGTTACCAATGCATAATCATTTTTTTTCATGTATTATACCTCCCTTTAAAGAGAGTGTAAGGGTTAACCTAAGGGTAAGGTCAAACACTTAATACTTAGACGGAAAAATAAATTCCGAAAGGCGTTTGGAGGAATATAGATAATCATCCGGGCTTAATATACGTTCATAAATATATGGTTCGGATAATTCTATTTCATTTTTTTTCATTATCTCATTTATTTTTAATATTGATTCTTCTTGATAAGGATCAATTTCATAGAAAAACTTTTGGGCTTGAAATCCAAAATAACTTGTGATTGCCAATTGATTCAATTCGTAATTTTCCAATTGTAAGGCGATACGAATAGGGTAAATTTTATTATCTATTAGTTTATATGTGATGATTCTTTCATTCTTTTTAACATTAAGTCCGCTAACTATTTCTTCTAAGTTATTCAGTGCTACACATATATTTTCATTTGGTAATAATTCATATTCATATACGAACAATGATTCTAGATACTCTTTTTTTACTTCGTTATTTAAAATCGTAATTGCAGGATTCAGGCCTTTCAATTTATTTATTGTTTGATTTGCATCTTTTATCTTATTTATTTCCAATTGAAGCTTTTCTTCTATCAAATTACTTATTTCAGCATCTGATATCTTTCTATGAATGATTTTGCTGATTTCATTTAAGCTAAACCCTGCTTGTTTTAACAAATTTATTCGTTTAGCAGTTAGTAACTGATTTTTATCATAATATCTATAATCATTACTCGGATTAATAAACACAGGATTCAAAATGGTTCTGGTGCAAAAACTTAAGGACAATTGCAATGAATCTATAAATCTTGGACATACTGTTACTATTACTTTAAAAAGGGTGCGTGATTGGTATGGAAAAGGAAAATGTATTCAAATGGAAGCATTATCAGCC
>NZ_PCOH01000059.1:0-11017 GCF_002976445.1 Bacillus sp. MYb56 | reverse complement strand
CGTGCGTAAATATATGCACTTTTATAACCATCAAAGATTTCAAAAGAAATTAAATAACCTGAGTCCATATAAATATAGAACTCAGGTTGCTTAGTTGCGCTTTTTAAATACTGTCTACTTGACAGGGGTCACTGCATTGGTGAGTTCTTCTCTTTTTTTATTTACTTAAGATTACAATTCAAAGTACTTATTGCAATTGCTTTAAACTGACTTTTATATTATGAATTCTGATTTTCATACTTCTTCACGAGCCGATAAAAGGAAAAGAGTATCTGTTCCTTCAAAATTAAGTTATAAAAGAGTCTGGTTTTCCTGTAAGATATTATTTATCCTGCTATTCGCGGGCAGTACGCTTCCGCACTAAATAAATTTTCACTTTATAACCTGTTTGCAATATTTACACATACCACGCCTCCGATAATAGTAAGCAATCGTAGCACCAAACAGAGCCACTCCCCAAATTGGCCATAATAACTCTGGACCTTCCAATGCCCATCCCCTATGATCTAGGCCCCCCTTATTAATAAACCCCCGGATGTACATCAAACCAGCTGAAGTAACCATTATAGAAACCAGTGAAGCAGGAATAATCGCTAATGAAAGAGGTACACGCCTACCAGCAATAAACGGAAACCAACGCGGGAAAATTTCTCCCCAAGGCTTAATAAGTCCCAGCGTAAGAATTGCCCCTCCGAGAGCTACGGTAGCTAAGGATGCGCCCATTAACCAAATTCCAGGTGAATCACGCTCAAAAGAATCAAGTAATTCTTTGGTAGTTCCCAGTGGAATGCCTAGAGCCCAACACCATCTTGTTATGGAATAACAGATTGGAATTATTATGGCAACGTAAGTGCACCATTTCCCCCAAGATATTGCTGAGGATTGTGATGTCCATTTAGAGGGATTACTATTTCGGCCACAATACGGACAAGCATTTCGTGTTTGGCGTTGATATACTAAAGCAGTTGCACTCCATAGAAATGCTCCTAGCATACTAATATATTGATTTACAATCGTCCAGTACATCATCTGCTCAAAAAATTTCACTCCATGCGGAAAATCAAATGGTGCTCCAATCAAAAAGATAAATCCATATGCTGCTGACGCCAAGACACGGTAGTCAATAACTGCAAATAATAGAATTGCTACTAACATATACACAAACATAAGTAATACTATTCGTAAAAGTCCCTTGCCCCAGCCATGAATCATCATGACAGCTACAATGACTCCCATTAATCCAAATCCAACCATTATAGGTGCACCGGTTTCAGGCCTCAGATCAGCTAGCATAGAGTATTCAGATTGTGGATCTCCGATTCCAAATGGAAAACCCTTTCCTCCCAAGGCCCAATACTGACCTAATATCAAATACATCAACGACCAAACAACCGCCGTATACCCAATCCATTTGGGCCATAATGATAACCATCTAAAAGTATGAATTCCGGTTTCGCTTTTTTTCTTAGTATTTGACATCGTGAATGAACAACTCCTTTTATTAAAAAGTAATAATGCTAAAACCTTCTACAATATTTACACTGTCCTCGCCTTCTTTGATAGTAAGCGATAGTCGTTAGCCCAAATGCTATTCCCCATGGAAGCCAAAATAGTGAAGGCCCTAAATCTCCCCATTTTTGGATAAATGCCAATGTCAGAATGGCACCGCATATAGGTAATTCACTGATACCAATTTGATAGCAAAAAATTCCGCTTTTCAGTCCTATCTTTCAATGTACCTTGTGAATAGTGATCATTCGGCCGTCGTATATGATTTAATTAAAAAAACCATATTCTTCAACTCCCCAGTGTATATTGATGAATAAGTTCATATTATGATAAGAAAGTTAATTTGAAACGGACCTCCAGAACTGTTTATAAACAGTTCTGGAGGTCCGTTTAGAAAAGAAATTCCATAATCACAGTTGTAAGGTAACAAACTGAAAATATTGAGCAATAAAAATACCAATTCCGCATAATGGAATTGGTATGAAAAATCTTCTAATCTATATTAATTACCTTCTTTCTCTATAGAATTATACTTGTGTTACACAAACTCACTTTTATGTTCATATTTATTTTTTAAAATAAACAGCACCAAAGTTTTCATTAAATCTCTTACACCAAACAGAAACTAAACCATATACACTTACATCTATCCCTTCAGGAATTTCGTAGTTTTGGTCTCCTTTATTTCCCTTTAATTTTCCCAATTCAATATACGGATAGTTTTTCACGTCTTCATTATTTTTCAAACGATTCGTAGGAACTAATACAACTCGCACATCCGGCCCATTAGATGTTGCAAAATTAGAAAGTCTTAAAACACGTTTTCCATCTGCTAATTGATGAATTTTTGCCGTTCCAGTTGTTTCATGGACACCGTTTTGAAACTGTCCTTCACTTATTACTCGATCACTTTGTTGCTTTGCTTCAATTGATTGTACCTCTGTTTGTGGCAATGCTTCATTCACGTGCTTATCAATAAATAATTTCTCTGGTCGGAACAATGACCATAAAATCCCCATTACAATTATCAAACCACCTATAAACCAGACATATTTTCTTTTCATAAAGTAAAAAACCTCCTGTAACATACTGTTTAGTAGTATGTTAGCAAGAAGGTCTTTCACTTTTATAACATAAATGTTACAAAAGTCTTTCAGCCGTCCTATTTTTTTCTGATACGATGGGAAGCGTAATCCAAAATTGACTTCCCTGCTTGCCGTCTGCGCGATCCCTCACAACACGTTCTTCCTTGTGCATTTCAATCAATAATTCTGCAATATCTAATCCAAGTTCAGGAGATTACTTGCAAGAGTCTTAGAATTTTTGTATCAAAACCATGAACAGTATAGTAGGAGCTATTCAGGAAACTAAAAAAGAGCAGTTATTGACACTCCCACCCCTAAAGGGGATGGGCTTTCCCGTTCGGAAAATCTGTAAAGAAAGGTATTACTTTTGAATTGTACAAATAGGGAGAGTAACTTCAACTGTTGTTCCTTTATTTACTTCACTCTCAATAAATACCTTTCCTTGATGTGTTTCAATAATTTTATAACAAATCATTAATCCTAAGCCAATCCCCTCTTCCTTAATACTGTAAAAAGGTTCTCCTAGATATGGTATACGTTCTTTTGGGATCCCACACCCTTGATCGATAAAACGAATGCTTATTTGATCATTATCAAGTTTATCAATTTGAATCAGAATTTCTCCTCCCATTGGCATGGATTCAATTGCATTTTTTAAAATATTAACAAATACTTGTTTTAATTGATTTCCTTCACATGGAATCAATGGAATACCAGGTGTATAATCTGTTCTAATTTGTATATTATTCATCATTGCTTGAGGTTGCAGTATCAATAAAACTTGATCAGTTAGCACACTAATATCATTAGGTTGTATCCTTACCACCTGTGGTTTGGCTACCGCCATAAATTCATTCGTAATACTTTCTATACGCTCAATCTCTGATGATACTATATTTATATACCCCTGATTATTCTCATTTTCTGTTGATTTTAGTAATTGCATAAACCCTTTCATTGCGGTTAATGGATTATTAATTTCATGAGCTATTGCAGTGGCTAATTGTCCTACGACAGCCAGTTTTTCAGATTTTCGTAATAATTCTTCTGTTTTTAACCGTTCAGTGATATCACGAGAGATACTTAAGAAAACTTTTTTGCCATTCAAGTTAAAAATACGGACACTAAACTCGGTTGTTATTGTTTTTCCGGTTGGAAAAATATGTTCATCTTGCAAAGTGAAAGAAGTCTGTCCCTCTCTAATTTTTTCTAACAACTGTATGATAATTGGAGAATCTTGTGGTACATTATTGGGGAATGGCATCGAGAGAAGCTCTTCTCTACTATATCCAAATCTGTTACACCCAACAGGATTCACCTCAATAAATCGACTTGGAAATTGATCCTCATTCAATTCTACAACATATACTGCATCAGTTGCTTGTTCAATTAGTGCACGATATTTCATTTCACTATCTCTTAATTGTTGATGTAATCGTTGCCGTTCTCTTTCTGCTTGTTTTCTTTCGGAAATGTCCCTACATATTGCAGATAAAGCTATCACATTTCCCCTTACATCTAGAATAGGTGAAACTGTCAGACTGACATCAAGAAGGCTTCCATCGTTACGTTGTCTAACTGTTTCTAATCTCGTAACTACGGATTCCCCTGTTAGAATTTTCTGGATATTTCCAAGTGATTCATCCATTAAGAAATCAGGCACACAAGGTAATCTTTTACCTATGATTTCGTGTGATGACCAACCAAATATCTTTTCATAAGCTTTATTAGCTTGTAAAATATGTCCCTCCCGATCAGATATGGTAATCGCATCTACATTATGTTTTATAAATGATTCCAGTAATTCTTTAGTTGCCCTTAATTCTGATTCTACCTTTTTCCTTTCGGTTATATCGACTGTAGAACCAACAACTTCAATAACTTGTCCATTTCGTTTAATCGGTCTAAGCGCAATAAGAATAATAGTTTTATCATTCGGCCAGGGTAATTCAAATATAATTTCTTTCCCTTCCCACGCTTGAAGATAATACTTCATTAATTGTGGAACTAAATGGGGAGGAATAATAGAAGCATCAATAGTACGTAAGCTTTTTCCTACCACCCGTTCAGAATAAATTCCGTTTTGATAATAAAACTGTCCATCACACAAAGTGTGTATAAAATGTTTATCCATTTTTTTGAATTTAAAGATACCCCCTTGAAGCTCATGTACGGTATCTTTGAGTTCTTGCTTCGATTTTTTTAATTTTTGATTCATTTTAGATAAGTCCTGTGTTAAGTAATATAATCTTTGGTAAGCTTCCATAAGAAAAACACCAATTAAAAGTCCTAAAGCTATAAATACTAAGCCTGGAGTGTAAAGCACTGTAGTAATAAAGAATACACCTACTAACCACTTCATACCCACAAAAACAGAAAAGTATAGAGGTGCACTTTTAAATGGATGAAGGCTTTTGAAATAAGTTTTAAAAATAGTAAATAGAATACCCATACCGAAATAAGCCATCACAGGTGGTTCCCAATACCCACCAATGTAAAAGATGCGCATTATAATAATACTAATTAATGTAATCCAACCAGCAATGCGACCAAAGTAAATAAAAGAAAGAATAAGAGGAACAGCCCGGAGATCGTAGGAAAATCCCATGTACGGAAACGAAAAGAACATCAAAGTAACTGCGATGATTCCCCCATAGAATTTTTCAAAATATCGCCTGGAATGAATCGTAAACACTTGAATAAATATTGCTGCGCTAACAAGTAAAGAAAAAATAGAAAGATTGATGAAATAGTCTTTAATAATCATGTAATGTCCCTCCTTGCATTAAGTATATTCGACAAAAAAGCGGAAAATCCTACAAATAGTATAAACAGTTCAGATGCAAAAAATTTAAAATGCATGTAAGTAATCTCTAAATCTTGGACATACTGATACTGTTACTCTAAAAAGTTGTGCAATCGGTATACATATTGAAGAATTAGTACTTCATACAAAGAAATTCTCCCTAAAGGATATTAACACGAGATTAACATATCGCAAAATCGAATCAAAATACAGACCAGAAATGAGATTAACATATCAACATACATTAACATGTTAACCTCAGGGAGTATTAAAGTGTTAACCTCATGTCAACTCCACTTACTATTAATGATAACTAGAAACTAACAATACATCGATAAACCATAGGTTTATTAGAATGAGAGTTGAAATACAAAAATTTACAGCATTTAAAAATCACTCAATAAATACAATGATTCCTTATCAATATATAAAGAGTGTTTCTTTATATATTGATAAGAGAATTTCGAGCGGAAGATTAATAGAACATATAGACTGTAAAGTAAAATTACATCCAGTGTATCTGATTGTATTTAATAAAGTAATATCAGAATTACTTTGTAACATGCAACTTAGAGATTCCCGATCTACTATTAGATGCATAATTGAAGATTTAGTACTTCATATAAAGAAATTCTTCTCCCGGAGTATCAATATGACATTAACATTTCGCTAAGTAGGATCTAAATACATACCTAGAATGGTATTGACACATCAACAGACATTAACATGTTAATCCTCAAGAGAATAAAAATATCAATGTTATGTTAACTATCATTGTTTTTAATAAAGACAAAACATTAACAACAGATCTATAAAACTACAACTTTATTAGGATGAGAATTAAAATGCGAAAATCCACACTAGTTAAGAACCACACTTTATAAATCGCTAGAAATTCCGCGCTGAAAATTATTAAGAAATGCAGACTATCAAGCAAAGCACTGCCCATTATAGTGAATTCATATCAATAGAATACTATCTTAATTTGAGCAAAATTACTTTGTAATATAAGCTTTAGAAGTTTTAAATCCACTCTTGGATATGTAATTGAAGGAACAATATTTTAATTAAAGATATTATCCCTGCGAGTATTGACATAAGGTTGACATTCTACAGAAACAGGTCCGCATACGTACTAGAAATGAGATTGACATATCAAGAAACATTAACATGTTAATGTTTAGAACAACATAATTGTTAATCTTATATCAACCATACTTAATTCTATCGATGACAAGACATTAACAAAACATTGATAGATGTAGATCCTTATTAGTAGCGCTATTAATATACCAGGTTCACAACGATTGAATATTATTTACAATTAATAAAGTCCATATAGATCCTATTAGTAAAAGCTTTTTCTTTGTGATTTACACTTACAAAATAATCATTTAAGCTAATCAACAAAGCGAATAGTACTTTATAGTGTTTCAAACGACTAACAACCAATAAATTAACTATCCTATACAGTCATCAAATTAGAATTTAACGTTCATATAGACCTATAATAGTTATTATCGAAAATTACTTTACTAGTCTTGGGATCAGTTAAATAGAGACACTGCCTCTATTAGTCAAACAGATATCCGTTCTATACTCTCAAGTGTTATGAATGAAACAGGCTCATACTGAAATTATTAATAATATGGACTCTTTTTATCATATTTATACCTATTATTTTTGAAAGTTCAATGCTATATCCTCATAATTTATTTACAAATCGGTTATATTTACTTATCATTAATATTAAGTGAATAAAAATGTCAATCTCATAGCAACAATTTATAAGGATATAGGGGGCAAAGTTACCTAATTAATCCTATATAACATTGATGCATTTTAAGTCCCAGTTAACAAAACATTAACATTTAGCGGGAATAAACCGCACTTTGTTAATGTGCTGTTAACACTTTGAATGTAACATGTTAATGTTATCTTTCATGTTAATATTAGATAAGGAAGGAATTCCTATTAATATCGTCGAAAAACACTTAACATATCAATCTCATATTTCATGTTAATGTCATTTATCAGCACAATTACATACTGTTAAGGAGGTAATATTATGATTACGCAGGAAAATCAATCAGAACAAACCATGGTAGATGATGAGAACTCATTACACGAAGACGCTTTTGAAAAAGCCTGGCGAATAACAGAGTTTTCTAAGTTAGTAGGTAGACACCATAATACTGTTTATAATTGGTTCAATACGTTAGAAGAGAAGGGATTGCACGGGACACTTAGAACCAATAATACAAATGAAAAGCTATATAATTCATTGGATTTAAATATAGCACTTTTCATAAAACAGAAAAGGGATGAAAAGTGGTCTTTAGATGCCATAATCGAACTTTTGCCGCATCAATTCGAACTAAGGCCAGTATCTCCTGAAAACCACTCTAATGAAGTATTATCTCAAATTGATTTTCAAGACGCAGCTGAGACAATTGAAAAATTGGTGGAACAAAAAGTTCAAGCATATTTACAAAACATCGAAATACAATTCCAAGAGAAATTTGAAAATGTATTAAAAGCATTGCCTCAACCTGAAGATCCAATTGCTATGAAAGAACGTCAAAGACAAGAGAGACTTGATAACATAATAATTGAACATAGAGCTCGTAAAGAGTTAAGAAGACAAGCTGAAAAACTCTGGAATGAAAAGCCTGAGGAAGAGCGTGTGAAAAAAGTTGGTTGGTTTAAAAAAGAGGAAGATCTAGCAAAAAAACACCTTTTTATAGAGAATTATTTAAACGAAAATATGATAGAGTATATGCAATCTATTATGACATCAGAATAAAAAAGAGGCCCGGGATATTCCCAGACCTCTTTTTTTATTTTGATGTACCAAACATTTTGTCTGGATCCATAAATGCAGCTAATTCTTCATCATTCTCAGCATCTGCTGATGGTTCCTCATTACTAGTTCCCATATCGATGTAATCACCAAAATTAATACTGAAATCATCGTCTTGATCTTGCATTTCAATTGTACTAATTTGAGATTTTTTAAACTGAATTTGATTTTGCTTCTCTTTAAATTCATTGAATTCTTCAACTAAACCTTTAGACAAACGGGACGGTAATGCATCAGTTTTATAGAACGTATACACACTGCCCATAAAATCATTTTTACTAATTAAATACCCATTAAATACCGTACCGTTGATTGGTAATGTATTCGTAACTTCTACTTTTGCATCATCCATAAATGAATCATCAATATTCTTTTGTTCGTCTAGAATTGCAAGCATTCCAAAATGATGCACCTTAGAAGCCTCCAACTCACCATCATCGTTCTTTTTCATTAATTCTATAGGAGGGTGGAAAGAGCTTCCTTTCAACGATTCTGAGAACATATCTACTATTTCTTTACTATTTTCGATTTGATTCATATTGCGAGAAATTTTATTAATAACTAGACAGCCAGTTTTCTCTAATAAAATACGTTTAAAGTCCTGAGAATCTAAAATAACAGATGTTCCTGCGCCATTAGAAGCTGTATTTAATTCATGGATGATTTCACCAATGCGCTGATTAGCATAGTCTCGTGAATTAGCAATACCTTTTTTCTCATTTTCGTTTAATCCCTTAAATTCATCATAGAAATGTTGGTTATCCGCGAAAACAACGAATGCAACACCTTTTGCTGGTTCATTTGCTAACTTCCAAATCTCTTGAGAGAATTTATTTACTTGTCTTAGTACATCAGGCCCATCGGCTCTTACAGGGAGTGTCACAACAATACCCATTTTAATAAAATCTTTACGCTCAATTGCATTATTGAATGCAATTCTTGCATACTTTTGTTGATTTGCTATTAATTCCTCTCTAGAAATTTTCATTGCCATACTTTTAAGTTCTTCAGCGATTATAGGTTTATTATGAAAAGCCGAGAATTCTTCAATTGCTTTAATGATTGTAGAAGTACCTGTTCCACCGCCTAATCCAGCAAAAAATAGTACCAATTCATCTGTTGGTCTTACACGCTCTGTGATGAATTCTTTTAACTTTTCTTTCGCTTCATCATTTGATTCTAGTACTTTTACAGCACGTTCTGGATTCTTTCCTAGTCCGCCTAATTTTAGTGATACTTGGTTACTTTTAGGCACATTTTTTAATTCGGCTAAATCACCATCGTTACTATTTAAAGCAAGACAGTTGTACACAGATGTTCCATCCGTATGCTTATATTCAGCAAATTTATCTACCATTCTAGTTCCGGCTTGACCAAAACCAACCATTGTCATTTTTACTGCTACTTCGTTTTTCAGAAAGTTCTTCGCCATTATTTTATCTCTCCTTTTTCTTATCTATTCGTTTCTTTACGTTTTCCAAGTTCAATTAACACCTGCTGCCCTCTAATTGTTGAGATTAAAAATTTATAAGGGTGCATAATTTTTTCAGTTATTAATGACATTGAAGATAATGTACTAACACTTACTTCAGCTGATCTTCTTGATATATTGGTTCGTTCAACCTCTAATGAGTATGATTTTCCCTTTAATTTCTTAACTCTCCTATCAATTACAACATTACCTACTATTTCATTTATTGAGATGCCTCTCATATATTTCGTCTCTTGGTATTGTTTATTTACCTCAGATCCTATGTAATGAAATACATTATAAAGTATTTCGTCCTCTTCAAGAATGTCTGCAAACATGTTCACAACTTCAGCAGGAAATTTAATTACTTTATACTTTTCGCTCAATACCTCGTTCAAGTTTCCTCCCCCTTAAAACGTTGGTTAATTATTCCTACGAATATATTACATTAATATAAGACGTATATCAAGTGATTATATATAGAACTTACATATAAAGCGTACAAGTATTAAAGTTAGTTAAAATGTTGATATATAAACACGAATATATACAGCGTACATGCACGCTGTATATAATATATATCAATTTCAGGTTTCATATAATTAACAATACCTTCTATAAAACTATAAATTTAATATTTAATTTGACATTCTTTTGAATAATCCTTTATAAAAAATATCAAATTACAAACATTTCATGTTAAAACACTTCACAAAGCATCCATACGCTCTATTCATAAACTTTATATATAAGCCGTATATATAAACCCTTTAAAATAAAGGTTTTGTGGCTACTATATCAATTTCATATCAACATATTTAACATATTTCATTTCTATACAACTTATATGCAAGTTCTATATATAAAGTGTATATGTACAGTGTGTATAAAACATACTAAAATCATTGCTCTTTTCATATCATATGGTTTGATATGAACATTTTAGTTTAATAAAGAGACCTTCGTATTCAACTAGATTTATTAACGATTTTTCTTCTATTTAAAACCATTGATAAAGGAGATCTGTCAATGTCATGTTATAAGTTCTCCTTTCAGTTATTAACTCACATAATTGCAAGTTCAATATCTCAAGTGTTAGACTCTACACATTCACTTGTTAATCTCATATGTACACCATCTTTATCATTTTAGCCAAGAAGACTCCTTCCTCAAGGAACGCGAAGTGAGTAGGTGGGAGATGAATTGGCTTCGGACAAGAGATGGCAGAAAGCCATCTTAATTGTTCGACATACATAAACTGTTACTTCACTATCTATCGAATG
>NZ_PCOH01000058.1:0-11772 GCF_002976445.1 Bacillus sp. MYb56 | reverse complement strand
ACCTGCCTTACAAGCAGGGGGTCGGCGGTTCGATCCCGTCATCCTCCACCATATATGTCGGAGGGGTAGCGAAGTGGCTAAACGCGGCGGACTGTAAATCCGCTCCTTCGGGTTCGGCAGTTCGAATCTGCCCCCCTCCACCATTTTACATAGGGGCATAGTTTAAAGGTAGAACTGAGGTCTCCAAAACCTCCAGTGTGGGTTCAATTCCTACTGCCCCTGCCAAATATATAAACACAACATGGCGGTTGTGGCGAAGTGGTTAACGCACCGGATTGTGGCTCCGGCATTCGTGGGTTCAATTCCCATCAGTCGCCCCATTTTTATTTTTTAAAAAATTACAAATAAATTAATGGATACTTACATATAATTAAGTAAAACTTCGGTGGGCTATAGCCAAGCGGTAAGGCAACGGACTTTGACTCCGTCATGCGCTGGTTCGAATCCAGCTAGCCCAGCCATTTTTGCGGAAGTAGTTCAGTGGTAGAATACAACCTTGCCAAGGTTGGGGTCGCGGGTTCGAATCCCGTCTTCCGCTCCATTTTAACTTCATATGGCGGCATAGCCAAGTGGTAAGGCAGAGGTCTGCAAAACCTTTACCACCGGTTCAAATCCGGTTGCCGCCTTTCTTTTATGCCGATGTGGCGGAATTGGCAGACGCGCACGACTCAAAATCGTGTTCCTTCGGGAGTGTCGGTTCGACCCCGACCATCGGTATCGTTAAATGGTTATCGTGAATTACAGAAGAATTAAGTAATAGCAACGTTTAAAACGTCTTTCTACAGTTTTGTAGGAAGGCGTTTTTTTGTGTTTTTAGGGGTAATTTTGCTTGGGAAATCCACTTTTAAAATCGTATTCATTGGTCGTGTTCACAGGTAAAGAAAGGTGGTTAACTTTTGGCTAGAAGAAAAAACACTTTAGATGAAAGTGAATTAGCTGTTATTAAAAAACAAAGTAAATCTTATGTTGAAACGTTTGATGAAGCTATCACTTTATTTGTGAAGGATTGTGAGTTAAGAAATCTTAGACCATTTACCGTTAAGTATTATTTAAATGAGTTACAAGCATTTCTTAATTTACTAAGAGAACAGGATATAGACATTTCTATTCTAAAGCCTTACAACATGACAGAAGAACATATAAAAGAAAACGTAATACTTTATATGAAAAATTATAGGGGAATTAAAGTAGTTTCTATTAACACTCGTTTACGTGCGTTACGTGCTTTCTACAACTTCTTATATAAACAGAAGCACATTCCTAGAAATCCAGTGGAAAACATTAAGTTGCTGAAGGACAGAAAACGAATCATTCCTACCTTTTCAAAAGAACAGCTAAATAAATTATTTCGTCAGCCTAATTTAAGGACGTTTACTGGCGTTAGGGATTACACAATTATGATGTTAATGCTGGAAACAGGAATACGTATAAATGAACTTGTCGGGCTATCTGTAAAGGATATTCGCTGGGAAGATAGTTTACTCGTAATTCGTAATGCCAAAAGCTATCGAGAACGGCAAGTACCTATACAAAGGGATATGAAAAATCAGCTGAAAAAATATATTGCGATTCGAGGTTATGTTGAAAGTAATGCTTTATTCGTCACTGTTGATGGTACAAGGCTTACTAGAAGAGGAATACAGCAACGAATATCTATATACGGCAATATGGCACAAATAAAAGATGTGCGTTGTAGTCCGCACACATTTAGACATACATTTGCAAAGTTAAGTGTTCAGCAAGGGGCAAATATATTTGAATTACAAGCTATATTAGGACACACGAACATGGAGATTGTTAAAACGTATGTAAACTTATTTGGTAATGACGTAAGAGATAGACATAAAGAATTTTCACCGTTAAAAGTGCTTAATAAACGGTACGTATAAATGTGTTAGACAAGAAAAAAGCCGCCTACTGCAATAGGCGACCAAAAATTAATAGTTGTTTTTAAAACTAAATAACGGACAAACCGTATATCCAGCACCCCCATTATAAAATTTTTAAAAATATAATGCAAGGGGTTTAGTTTCCTATTGTCTTTTTTAGGTAATTAGAAGCGTTGGTGTGCGGTAATTCCGAACGTGGAATTGCCTGTAAACCACGCTAAAAACTGATAAGCTGTAATTATGGACACGTATAACGTAGGGATAATTACGGTGTGGCTTGCTATTGGTCGTGCGGAAAGTACTTAGTATGCTTTTACAAGGATAGCACCCCTCACTGGATTCCTATTCATTCGGTGAGGGTAAGGTGAGAACTTACCTAGAGACTACTCTCTTAAAGGTTCGGTGGGTTATCGTTAGCATTACGGTGCTAGGGAATACATTCAGCTTGTCATTGTGGGACGATATGCAAGGGACAAGCTATTGGTGTTAAAGGGTGTATGTAGTGAAAACTACTGAGTGAATAGGGTCTATACATACGGAACACTGACTAAGCAAGGCATGGCAAAAACAAAGACACTTATCCTTCTGTTCTGATTGACTATTATTTTTTGTAGTCTCTCAGCACAGGGGATAAATCTGCCTTCCAGCCATTTTCCTAACATCGCTTCAGCATGATAAAAACCTTCAAAACCTAAAGTCAAGAGATTTACAAGACTTTAACCACCACTAGCTAAGATAGTGGAATACATAAGCAACTACCACTAACGATGATAGAGGAAAATGGGACTTATACGAAATGTGGATTAAGAACTATATAGGGGGAGAACGAAAAAAAAGGGCATTTAATCTCAAAGGACTAAACGCCAAAAAATGAATAGATAAAGAAATAAGTACATAGAAGGAGAGAGTGATTCCCCAGCTTATTATAAGTGTATCATAGAATCAGGTTATAAAGAAAAATAGATTAGAAATGAGGGGTAATTTTGATAAAGATTGAGATTCCTAATTGTTCTTTAAGTATTCCAGTATCAGAAATTCATCAAGTTAGTTCAGATTCAGGATTTTATTTTATGAGAGATTCAAATGGGAAAATTGTTTATACTGGAGAGTCTTTGAATTTAAGGAAGAGGCTTACTAAACATATGGCTGGTAAAAGTAGTACTACAAAGAGATTTTATCATGTGTTTCATTCTGTTGATGTTTTTTATTGTGATAGGAAAGACCGAAAAATTTATGAAATGTATGCTATTAACTTATATAATCCAATCGGGAATGTTGAGGGGAATGAGTCAGTCAGCAAAGTAGAATTGAAAAAGAGACGTGAGGATTGGATAAGAAGTTTATAAAATGAAAGTTGGGATTCTAGCAAAAATTAACATGGAAACACTTGTTTGTTAGGAGAAATTTGAGATAATATAGAATGTGAGTAATTACTAATAAGTTAATGTTATACGACATAGAGAGAAATAGATTTGGTTTATTACAAAGGTGGATGTGTATTTAAATTTGTAATAAGGAAAGGTGAAACTCTATGTTCAAATTGTTCTACAAGAAAGACGGAGATACAACGAAATTCTATTTTCAGGCTAACTTTAATTTTGATGTTGTTGTCTCTGCTGTCATCATTGAACTAATTAAGCAATCTTTGAATATATAGCAATTTAAAAAGGGAATGTGGAGATAATCTGCATTCTCTTTTTATTTTTAAAGTAATTTAAAGACGATTAGTAATACATTCCATACATAGAACAAAAGTTAATCGCCTAGAAATGCGAATCTCGGGAAGTTATTTTATGGAAAAAGCAACCTGACAACTAAGAAGGGATAAACCCTTGCGGTATCTAGTGTGAAGTGAAAAATAATTATATTTTATACCTGTAAATGGACTATGTTTCACACACATTAATATAGGGGGAACTTATTAACTGCATACTTTATTGTATGTGGTTTTTTTGTTTCTTCCTAAACCCAGTCTCCTTTTTGTGTGCGATTTCTTAAGTAGCCCCTATGTCATTTAGATGTGGGGGCTATTTTTTGTGCCAGCAGAAGGGGATGGAATTAATAAAGCTATCTAAAAAGGGGGATTTAACAATGATTGGTGATTATAAAAACCTGCCATACAAACCAGAGATTAAACCACAAATGCTACGCTATATCCGTTTGAGTAGAAATATTACCCAAGCTACTGTTGCAGAAAAACTGGGAATTTCACAAAAAATGATAAGTGACTATGAGAACGGAAAATATGAGGACTTCAGTCCCAACGTATACGCCCGTGTACGTGAATTGGTAAGGGCATATCGTATAGACCGTTACGAGATTGAATCTTATAAAAAACTTATGGAAATCAAAAGTAGACGTGGTTATAAAGTATGACAAAGAAAGTAGAAAGACTATGTGCAGCTATTTTAACTAAAGGCTATAACGCTAAAGAATTAGACAGTAAAGCAAATGCCCTGTTAGATAAGCTATTTCATTTACGGACTATTGAGAAGGAAACAGCTATTAGCATAAAAGAAACGAAAGTAGCTATACAAGCTGTAATGCTTGCTAAGAAACAGCAGGCACAAATGAAGGGGGACAATAATAATGCTATTTAAAATTGATAGACAGGAATTAGATAAAGTAATTGCAGGTTACAAACCGCACCGCCACACAAAGAAAGCTATTCAAGCGTTTCAGAAAGATATGGCTGATATTGAAAAGTATGTTGCTAGTATTGAGAAACAGAAGGCAGAAAAACAGTTACAACTAACAAAAGTACTTGTTGATATGGAAGCAACATTTGATTTAGGTGAACGTATTTATCTCCAAAATGAACAGGCACATTTATCAAAAGAGTTACAAGGATTAGATTTCTTTTTAGAAGAAACAAAGGAACGTAAAACAAAAGCACGGTTAAAGCATGCACCAATTGTTGCACAGGCAATTGATAAAGATAGAAGTGAGTTAAGTGCCGCTTTTAACGAAGAAATGAATAAAGCTGTACGTATAGTTCTTAGTGAAACAATGGACTGCGTTGCTGATGTTAGTAAAATGCTTGAAGCAGAACAAAAAGAATTTGAACATGACGTATACAATTGCTTAGCTGGTGATGAGGTAGTTATTGATACGTACCGCTTCCAGAATAAGAGAGTAACAGCAGAAACACCGTTAGAAGTGGGATACCTAAACATTACACCTTCAGATTTTTTACAGGCTAAAAACGGACATAACACCGTTAAGAGTAACAGCTTTATTGTACGTAACTACTGCAAAGAAGGGAGTAATGAGTAATGCAATACAGTAAAGAAATATTAGATAAAATAAAACAAGGAGATACTAATATTTTGCAAGGACTACCACCATTTGTCCTACTTTCATTAGGGTTACAGTTAGAACAAGAAGCAAAAGATAAAACTGAAGGTAAAATAAAATAAATAACATGAGATAGTGAAGGCAGCCGTTTTGCGGTTCGCCTTCTTTTTTTTATTAATCACATACATACGTGTCCTTAAATTTGTGATTAACGGTACTACCTCTACGTAACGCAAATACGAAGGAGGAACTTATACATGAGTAATAAGACAATTAAACAAAATATTCAAATTCCTGTAAGTGGGGAACTAGCAAAAGGAAACATTACCACAAACTATGTAACCTATCCTATGCAATTGAACTATTACACGCAATTAGGATTAATTTTACCAGCAGACGTACTCACATATCTTAATTTAATTCAATATACCAATGTTGAATATGGTTACGCTTTTCCTAAAATCAGTGACTTAGCGAAGGTAACAGGAATGAATGGGGAAACCGTAAGTAATTCAGTAAAGCGATTGGAACGGGCGGGGCTGATAATTAAAGAAAAGAATTATGAGTACGGAAACAAAAATATTTATTATGTTTTTACTCCATATGAGAAAGAAGATTTGGGCGAAATGTTTCCCGACTTAAAAGCAAAAAATGACCAGCGTATTGCTGTTATTGATAAGAAAGAAAAGAAAGACAAGGGGCGTTTAAAGGGATATCAGCAAAAACTAGAAAAAGCGGAGAAACAACGTGAAGCATTGAAGGCTAAAAGTAAGGTAAATTCAACGCCAGAACCACCCGTACAGGACAACGCTAGACAATTGGAAGAAGAAGCGGAAAGAAGTATGCGGGAAAAGTTGGCAAAATTGTAGGCGAGATAGTAATTCACATACGTTGTGTGCTTTATGAAAAAAGGAAATCCTTTAGTTACAAGGATTTTCAGCTTTTATTAATCACAAAAGTTATTAATCACATATGTGTGTTACTTGGAAAGTTAGGGTTTAGTAGTACGATAAATTAGAGTTTTGAGGTGGGAAGAATCCATATTCTATGACACGAGAAAAAGGTGGTTATAAAGAATTACAGTATAAAGAATTAAGACAAAGAATTAAGATAAAGAATTACTTTCTTTCCTATCTTAAAGATAATATCTATGAAAAGAATAACTATGATAAGTAAGAAAGAAAAGAGATAAGAAATAAAGATTACGCCACCGCACCTTCATTAGTGGGGCTGTTTGGTGTGCAGTAAATGGGGGGACTAATATGTATACAGAAGTAGAAAAAGAAATTAGCAGTTACGAAGTAGCTAGTTTTATCACAATAAGCAAAGAAGAGTACCAGCAGTTATTGAATGATAAATATGAGGGTTTCATTGCCGTTAAGGAACGTCCTATCAATGTAATGGTAGCAGTAAAACATGAATGTAGTATTTGTGGCAAAGTCTTCTACAATCGTGCGGTAAATATGCTAGGAGAGGTAGAAGAGTTGCGGCACCATTGTTTTGTTACCATGGTAGTGGAAAGTGATAAGGTACGTAAAAGAAGGCTGGCAGATATTGAGAAGATAAAAAACAAGTTACGAAAAGAAGTGTCCCCTACTGGTTAACGGTGGGGGTTATTTACTTCTAAGTGGGCATGTTGTCCCTTTAGCCTGACAATAATTTACGTTGTAGTAGCTGAAATAGGTGAAATAACACCGCTTGTAGGGATAATAAATTGTGGGTTTGAAAAATCTTTTTTTGGGTAAGTAATAGCCCTCCAGCCCATGATACATATACGTTTGTGGGCATTTTTTACCTTGTGGGAATTAGGGATAACCCACAAATACTATCCCTTGTACTCTTTTTTAGTGAGTTTAAGCCTAGTAATAAAATAATAGGAAGACGGTTATTCCGTCCCCCTTGCTTCTCTATATTCTTTTAACCGTCTTTTGAATGTAGCAACACTACACTTTGCAAATTCAGCCCCTTCAGGTTGGGACATTTTCCCTTCTTCAACTTGCTGAATGGCACTTAATAAAGCACCTTCAATTTTATGTGTCTTAGATTTTCTACCAAACTTAACACCTTTTTCCCTAGCGTCCTTAATGCCTTCTTGAGTTCTTTCAAGTATCATAGAACGTTCAAATTCAGCAAATGCACCTAATACTTGAAACAATAGCTTTGTCATAGGGTTCTCCATCGTTTCAGCTGTAAACATTCCCATATTTATTATATGTACTGCTACACCCCTATTAGTTAATTCAGTAACGATTTTCTCTAATTGAGATAAAGAACGTGCTATGCGGTCAGCCTTAGTTACAACAAGCGTGTCACCAGCTTTAATTTCTTCTAACAGCTTGTTAAGTTCTTTTCGGTTAGCTTTAGCACCACTAATCTTCTCTTTATATATCTTCGTAGCACCAGCCTCTTTAAGTGCTTTTATTTGAATATCTAATTCCTGCTTATTTGTACTTGCACGTCCATATCCATAAATCATTATTTTTTGCCCCTTTTTACCATTTTTATTTGATATGACTTTTTGATACTTTGTAAATCCTATAATACAGCCATTCTTTATTAGTGTCAACAAGTGTAGACTTTTTGATATGATTTATTTTATGGACTTTCTTTAAGCAACGTCTTTGTTACAGTATTTTTCACGGTATTCTATACGTGCGTTTTAAGGTGTCTATTAAATAATCTCCTGCGATTTTGGTATTGATATGTGGTATAACGCCTCTTATAAAGTCGCCTATGCGGTGGTAGTGTGTGCCCTTGTATCATTGGTATATGTACCCTAACTACACCACCCTACCCAGTACGCTGCAACCCTTAGCACAGCAGCAGCACCATGCCACACCACACAGTAAGGCACAGTACTACACCACCACACGCACCCATACACATAGGCACACACCACACACCACTACCCCACCACTATCACCACGCTATCACATGCACATGAACACTGTCACAACTCAACACATTCAATAGTATCAATCTGACAGCGTAAGAATGCGGCTTGACTCACTATCATATATCCCTATCACAATGGCACGAACGAAAGCGAATGAAATGATAGTATTTGTTTTCTTTTTTTGGGGGTAAGGGGTACACAGGGGGAAGGGGGACATAATATGCCCCAGTCTAGTGCATTAAACATTCCTACACCACTTTTCTAAACTTGGATAACAGTAACTTTCAGTAAGATAAGGGTGGTTCAAGTTTAACTAACCCTATCTTACCTGTGATTGTTTTAAAAAATTTCGCCCCACTTTTGAAAACCTTGGACTAGTAAGCAGTTTATATGTTGGATATAATAAAAGTGCTACTTCTTTAAGCGTTAGCACTGTTCACCTCATGCCGTTAAATCTAAAAAAGTCCTATCGGCATAATGAACGGACGGGCGTACTAGTTATATTGACTGGTACGTCTTTTTTGTGTGTCATTTTATAGGTGGCATTGGTAATATAACCAAGTCCTAGCCGTTCCCTACCGTCTTTGTAACGTCTTTCTTTACATAAATATGTAAACTATATAATGTGTTGTAACAATATTAAGCAAGCCTTTACCAGCTTCCCTAAAGTTTGTGCCATACTTCAACAAGGAACAGTAAAACTCTACATTATTTGTAAAATAGTGATAAGGGGTATTCATGAAATTGTAATTTTCACTTTAGAAAAACCTTTTTAAAAAATTACACAACGGTTTTCAGAACTTTTTGTAACAATAGAGACACCTTAACAATCCCCTAACTATTGCCAGTGGTAGAGATGACTAATTATATATGATGAAAGTAAACTAACAATGTGATAATTAATTTTTTAACGTGCTTCCCTATAAGGAGGCACGCTTTTTTTATTTTGGTGTTCGTTGAAAGTAAAGAGGTAGTGACGGAAAGTTTAATTACGGTTGATGTATTTGGTAAATGATATACATATGTTAAATATCTTTAGTATGTTCTATATTGTTTACGATTTTAATGTCCGTATTGTTAGACAGTGGTGATTGGACAGCAGTTATATCTTTTTTAATTATTTTTGTACATTTCATATAGACCTTTGAAGAAAAGTCACACACATATTTAACTTTTTCCTTAGATTCTTCTACTGTAGAAAAAACCATTCTCTTTTCGTCCATCGAGTATTCATATTTTAAGTTTTTTATTTTCCTAAAGGTGTCATCAGTAAGTAATCGAATATCATAATCAACTTGTCGATTTATAGCTATGATTTGTGCACGTAACAGACAAAAGTAAAAAAAGCTTAATAAAAATGCTAAAGCCCCTCCTTGTACTATATAATCGGCATAATTTTGTTTTTCAAGGTGCTTACATGTAGCAAAAAAGAATACTAACATGATAGAGGTACAATGTAGGAGAAAAAACTTAACATGCCATCTTTTGTTTATAAATTTATTAAACTTTTTTTGCATATAAAAAACAACAATAAAACATGAAAAACTAATAAACCAAACGATAATATTCCATAAAAAAGATATACGGTGACTATATCCATATAAATTCTGATAAATAATGGCTGTATAGAGTAAATAAAATATAGTTACAAAGAATATTCCTATGATATAGAACCAAAATTGTAGTTTGGCTTGATTAGACCTATCCCTAAATTGCTTATCCAGTGAATTAGTTGTCATTATGTATATAAATTGGTTGCTGGTATACATGAAAACCCCTGTAATAATCCCCATTATAGCAACAATAACAGGTGAAAACTTGCTTATTATTTCAATAGATATTCCATCAAACATACTTTGTATTCAGTCCTTTCAAAGTTAAAGTTAGATAAAAAAGAACGCACTTTTAAGGGTGACGTTCTTTTTCTTTCATTAAATTGTTTTTAAACTAAGTCAGGTTTTTGTGGTATTGGTGGTCGTCCGTGGTCATAAGCAGGTGAACCAGTGTTACCATCAGCTATACCCCAAGGTTCTCCGTGTGTGTAAGATGGAGACCAACCTTCTCCATGTGTATATTCAGGTGCACTGCCACGATCACCTATATTTAACGCTAAATCTGGTCTTTGTGGTGCAGGTGTATCACCTTTATTTAATGCCGAAAATTCTAAGATGTTACTTATACCAAAAGTCATGATTCCAGCTAACGTTAATCCTGTTATTGTTAATCCAATCTTTTTCATTACTTTAACGCCCCTTTTGCTAATAATTTTTTTCTTGCTTCATTACTCATATAAAAATATTTACTAGACTTTACATGATTCTCTTCTGCATAAAATTTATTCGCTAGTCGTTCTGCATATTCTTCAATACAATCCCATAATTCTTCTTTTTTAAAGTATGAAACTCCTGCTAATACAGCAGTTTCTAATTCAGTAGTGTTAGATGTGTTGTTCATTTTTTCTAAAATTTGAAAGCGATATTGATATTCCTTATTTACTAATTCATTGCAAATGTTTAAACCTTTTTCAATAAGTTGAGATGCAATTGCTGTTTCACCTAATTTTAAATTTTCATCTGCTTGTAAATATAGGGATTTAAAATGATTTGGTATATTTTCCGTAACTTCTGATAAGTGACGAATTGCTAAAGAGGAAAGATTTTGATTTGCATATAATAGTCCGATGTTATTTCTAACACGTAGTAACAATGTTCTTTCATTTTTACTTTTTAGAATATCTATGGCAGTGTTAAAACTTTCTTCGGCTTGTTCAAATTGCCTTAAATCTATACAAGATAATCCAAAAACATTGTCACATAATGCTACATTAATTTTATAGCCTGTGTGTTTAGAGAAAATATCTTTTGCTATTCGTATGTAATCAATAGCTAAAAGCGGTTTATAGATTTGATAGTAAAATGAAGCTAAACGATAATTGAATTCAGCTTCTTCTACTTCATTCATTGCGTACATTAAAAGTTTTTTCGCCTTCTCAAAATGTTCTTTTGCTTCATTATAGTCTGCAAGAATTGTGCTGTGAATAGCTTTGAAGAAGTGATAATAATAGGATAAAAAGCTATTTTCAGGTACATCAAAGGAGTTAATTTCATTAAAGCTATCTTTTGTAATATTAAGTCCATCGGTTAGTACTTTATATCTAAAGTCTAATAATGAATAGTATAGTAGTAGATTTTTGTCTTCCTTTATACTGGAAATTTTGTCCTCAATTTCTTGTTTTAAATTTGTTGTTTGTATAGTTTGGTGTTGTAACATAGATTGATACCAGTCATTAAGTAACTTTGTAGCCTTTGCATTCCCCTTCACTGGAACGTGCATAGTATCCCTTCCTTTTCGAATATTCTTATAATTAATGATAGCAAGAATAAAATGTAATAGAAATGAAATTTCTATATTTCTCAACATTTGTTTAACAATTTTATTTTCAAGTATATAACTAATTGTATTCATTCTACCTGTTAGTAAATTCAAATATTTGGTACGGTAAGATAATCCCACATGGTATAATTTTCTTGTGGAATATGGAACTAGAAAGGATTTAAGCGATGGGAAAATTTCAAAGTAATTTTCAAGTGGCACAACAAATCGCTACTCAAATGAGGAATGCTTCAGATACAATCCAAAGTGCAACAAGTCGTTCTATAACAAAGGCGACGCGTACAACACTATCTGTTA
>NZ_PCOH01000057.1:0-11774 GCF_002976445.1 Bacillus sp. MYb56 | reverse complement strand
GCTTTTTCATACATTTCTAAGCTTGCTACGTCATATTGACTTAACATGCGCTTACCTAAAATTAGACAAAACAGAAAGATTTTCAGAATGCTATATTAAATAAATCTTGTTTTAAAAAGTAAAACCAATAAAAACATTAGAATAAATTATGATGCCTTTAAACATACTCTGACAAGCTATTCGGGATTTTCTCTTAGTAAATTTCAAAATTAATTCAATAGTAAATGACGAATTATCCAGAAATAAATTACCGTTAATCTCATATGTAAATTGCCTGGAACTTCATAAAAAGATTCTATAAAATGATTTGTATTTTGAAGTTTCTTGTGTCGAAAAATAACAAGTTTATGATCTTTTATAAGAGGATATGCCAAATAGCCTTGCTATATTTGATATTTTTAAGCAAGGCTACATACTAGTATGATTTTTTAAATTTAATTATTTTCTTCTAAGAAATTATAGAAAACAAATTCTCTTTTTTTATTTGTACCATGTAGAGAGTTCTTTTCTATTGCGTTATGATTTCTTCGTTCCCAATTTTGTTTAGATCTTTGTCCAAACATTTTTATAAAATGTGCGGGATTGCTATTTTGAGCTTCATTGTATTGGAACCATTGCACACATTCTTCAAAATCCCATCTAGCATAGCGGTCGATATAAGGTGGCATCCTTAAAGCAATTGTGTATGCATCCTTTTCACTAAGGTGATTTAGTTCTTGACTTAAAATGTAGTAATAAGCCTTTCTCTGATCCTCACTTAGATAGTCGTCTAAATCTTGTAATCTGTTATTCTTTTCTTTTAATTCACAATACGTATTTGATTTTGCTTGTTTGTTTGCGCTGAAAATATCTACAGAATTAGACGAGACTTGTATATCATTCTTTATATCTTCGTGATTGGCTACAACAGTCTTCTTAAAGAGCTTTTTACTTAGAAATTCAGTGAAAGTAGAGCATACATCAATTGCTACAACCCATTTTATCTTGAAGTATTCAATAATTTTTAAATAGTTGTTATGTATGGTTAAAATGTAAATTGAAGGGGCAATCTTACCGTGTCTTCGCACTCTAATTTGTTGGCATACTCCCAGATCTTGAAGCCATGTTAACACGTAGTTAATGACAGGTTTTGAAATACCTGATTTTTTGCTGATATGATCTTGCCTTACTTGGGAATATCCTTCTTGTACTAGGTACGATAAAACTGTTTCTAAAGCTTCATATTTTCTTTTGGTAAGGTAATCTTTTGTGGTAACACCTTCGTATTCTAGGACAATACTATCAATATAAGTAGTAACTTTCTTAATTGATTGATTTATGGCCCCAGGAGTTTTGGATAAATGATTGATGTGGGGACTTAGTTCCGCTTTTGCTCGACTAAGCAAAAAGTTTTGCAACAACACTGAAAAAACCTCCTATTTTTTCCACCGCAAATAAAAAGGAAAAACAGAGGTTTTATATTCACGTAGTAAGCAACATTTTGATTTTTATTCCATTTGAAATAACTTAAAACACATCCCATTCTATAAGATTCAGTCTATCGTTTTGAACCTTTCAGAAATTTTGGATTTCCATATTAACATAAGTTCTTTAAATTGCTCTGTCTCCATTTTATTTTCATTAAGTTCGTCATTTGTAAAAAAATGCTCAACAATTGTCTCATCTTTTTTTATTAATACACTTGTAGCATTTAATTGAATTTCAAAGTCCTCACATGAACCATTTAAAACTTTTTCAATGTCTTCAATATACTCATCTAATTCTTTTACTGTAGCAATATCTTCTATAAAATCAGCAAAAAATTTCACCTCATCTGGTAATTTAATCCTTAATATATTAAGATGATCTCTATAAAAACTATATATATATTTCATTTTTAATCTCCTTTATAAATCGGGTATGCGGTAGCAATTGAGCCATCCTTATTTAAATACATTTCAATTATGACTCCAGATTTACTTTGTCCAGAATATTTATAATCTCCAATGCGTTTTTTAGTATTAAATGCCTCATCAATAGCTTTTAGTACTTGAACACGATCCCATTCTTTTGGAAAGAAACTTGATGTTGCTTTTTTCTTAACCCCATCAATCTCTACTTTTGCACGATAGACCCCATTTGTATCCGGCTTTGTCTCTGTACCCGGAACAATCTTTCCACCCATCATACTCTCATGATGATACCCAACTGCTCTCCCACGTTTATTAATTTCCCCATGATAAATGTGTTTCATTGTATCAGTATTATATTTACCCGTAAGGAAATTTTAAGAACCAACTTCCTAGTCCCAATCCATATAAAAACTCACCTTTAGCTTTTTTTGTCCACAATCTGGACAATCTAGAACTTCACTTTGATTAATATCGATTAAAGGCTTTGACGGCATTTGAGTATTACATCGAGGACATGTATGAATGTTCGTGTAAGATTGGGTTCCTGATTTCATATGTAAATGTACTTTATTTAATAGGTAACAACACTTCTGACAAACATATAGACCGTCGTAGCATTCAAAAGACGTTTCCTTGTTATTAATAAATTCGCTGATGTATTGCCGACCTTCTTCTTCCTCATACCATTCTAAAATCGAACTCAAGTTTATATATCTAAATCCAATTCCTAAAAAAACATTTTGATTGTAAGAGCAATGTCCGCAGTTCAAATTACAAGCTACTCCCATAAATCTCAAATACCTCTCTTGTCCAGTTTAGTTGAATTCATTAGTCAGTTATTGTTTTAATTAGTCTCCTGTTTTAAAGATCTAAATGCAAATGCACCTGAAATGATTTGTAAAACCACTGGAAGGAATAAAATAAAAAAACCTAAAAACAATGAAATTATACTTAATACAATCATGCAAATACCATAAGCTATATTATTTATTTTGTTAACACAACAAGCTAATACTAATAGGCCTATTTGAATAATTAAGGCGATGCTAGAAGTAATGATAATATATTCTGCAATACCTCCAGAACTAGTATTAGAACTTGTGTAGGAAATACAACCAATTACAATAAATAAAGAAAGTAAGAGTCCTAAGATTCCTCCGATTAAGCCGATTACAAATTCTACAGTGCGTTTCAAATTACAATACCACCCTTCAAAAATATTATTTATATTAGCCCTTTTATATTTACCATGATTTTGGAATTGCTAAATATTTTATTTAGATTCTAATTTTAAAGGTCGAAACGCAAATCCACCAGAAATAATTTGAAGAATTACTGGAATAAATAAAAGGAATAATGACATAACCAATGTTACTAATGGAAGTAATATCATACAAAGTCCGTAGACTATATTGTTAACCTTATTTACTAAACATGCTAAAACTAATACAAATACTCTTGTAAACATATTTTCCGTCTTTATCAACTTGTTGCAGTAATATAGGATCAAATTATATGCCACTTTCTCTTAATCTATTCATCATTTGTTCATCCAATATCGGCTTTGCTTTTCCTTCTCTTACAAGGTTCAGCAAAACCACAAATCACCTTGATCGTACTGCTTTACCGCAAGATCCTCTTTCCCCCAATCAGAGCGTACTTTTAAACTTTTAGTAGGTTTCACATCCTCAATCATATTACCTCTTCTCCCTTCCCGATTATTTATTATTTTTGTACTGTGCTTTATAATCTACATATTCTTTTTTTGCATCTTGATTATTACTTTTTTTGCTCTCAAAATATGTGTGTATCTGCGATAGATATTCTATTAACTTTCCTTCATCATTCTTCTTGTTATAATTCATAACAATACTTACTTCCAACATCTGCATTGGACCATTTGCGGAGTCAAGATGAAGCACAATTGTCGCCCCACCATATTCATCATATTGTATTTTTAGCTTGTCATTAATAATATTTTGAAATTCTGATTCAGTTAAGCTATATCCAACTGTTTTAGGTTGATCAAATTTTTTTGTATCATCACCTGGCTTCATTTTTAATTTTCCTATTCCTTTTAAACGATCCACAATTAAGTTAACGTAAGAAACATCAACATTGGAATCACTTTGTACCTGCCCATTTTTATACATAATACTTGTACTATAAATGGTTTCGTTTTTATAATTTTTATTTGTCTTTTTTTCATTTATTTTATCTACATCAGTAGCAATTTCTTGTGTTGTATCGCCATATAAACTTTTATCTTTCGTATTATATACACCTTCTGTAGTTTGACGAATTGTTTTACTGTGCTCCCCATCTTCTTTTTGCTCGTACATACTGTATATACCTCTTTGTGTCACATGTGCATATCCATCATCACTCGCAGACATTACCCTCTTCATATCCCCTTCATCTAAAGCTTTTACAAATGGTTCATAGTCAATCTTCGTTTCTCCTAAACTACATCCGCCTAATAAAGACGCGACTATCGTCATAATGATCATCCTCTTAACTTTCTTCTTCATACTGTCACCTCGTTCGTTACTCTTGGCATGTTTGATTATGTTTCCTTTTACATAATAATATACTTCATCTTTTCCTAAAGCTGGTTCGTTACTTACATACTTGATGTTGAAAATGCTTTGGTCGTTTAGAGGCATTGCGATGATTGCTGTTGTTAGTTTACTTCGCATTTTCATTGGCAATGCATCTCTGTTTCGGTCCATATAGTCATATATGATATTACAATTTCTCCTGTGGTCTTATCTTTAAAAGCATATGCTGCAAATCCTGTATTTTCATCTACTTCATGATATATAAGCTCTGCATTAAAATTCGTTTGTAATCTATCTGTATTATCTTGTTCGGTTGAATTATTATACGGATCTCTCCAGCTTGATAATCATATATATCCTTACCAGCTAGCCTCAATTTTCCCCAATCAGTAGCTACTTTTAACCTTTCAATTGGTTCCTGTTTCTCATTATTCTCCATACTAGGTTATCTCCTTTCTTAATTATTTATTATTTTTTATACTGTGCTTTATAATCTATATATTCTTTTTTAGCGTCTTTATTGTTATCTTGTTTTCTATTAAAATATGTTGTTATCTGTAATGCATATTTTAATAAATTCCCCTCATCGTTCTTTTTCTTGTAGTCTACATAAATACTTAATTCCAGTATCTGCTTTGGATTTTTTGCGCCGTCAAGATGAAGCACAATTGTCGCCCCACTATATTCATCATATTGTATTTTTAATTTGTCATTAATAATACTTTGAAATTCTGATTCAGTTAAGCTATATCCAACTGTATTAGGCTGATCAAACTTTTTGATATCATTGCCTGGCTTCATCTTTAGTTTCCCTATTCCTTTTAAACGGTCCACAATTAAGTTAACGTAAGAAACATCAACATTAGAATTACTTTGTACTTGCCCATTTTTATACATAATATTTGTACTATAAACGGTTCCTTCTTTATAATTTTCGTTTGTCCCTTTTTCCTTTTCATTCTCTATATCAGTAGTAAATTCTTGTGTTGTACCTCCATATAAACTTTTATCCTTCGTATTATATACACCTTCCGTATTTTGATAGATTCTTTTAACGTGTCTTCCATCTTCTTTTTCCTCATACGTACTATATATACCCCTTTGTGTCACATGTGCATATCCATCATCACTTGCAGACATAACCTTCGTCATATCTCCTTCTTCCAAAGCCTTTACAAATGGTTCATACTCAATTTTCGTTTCTCCAAAACTACATCCGCCTAATAAAGACGCAACTATCGTCATAATAATCATCCCCTTAACTTTCTTTTTCTTCATACCATCACCTCATTCGTTACTCTTGGCATTTTCAGTTTAATTACGTTTCCTTTAACAGAATAGTTTACTTCCTCTCCCATTAAAACCGTAAATATCCTTCCCTGCTAATTGTAATTTTCCTTCGTCGGAAGATAGATTAACTTTCCCCCAATCAGAGCGTACTTTTAAACTTTTAGTAGGTTTCACATCCTCACTCATATTACCCCTTCTCTCTTCCCGATCATTTATTATTTTTGTACTGTGCTTTATAATCTACATATTCTTTTTTGGCGTCTTGATTGTTATCTTGTTTTCTATTAAAGTATGTGTGTATCTGTAACGCATATTTTAATAAATTCCCCTCATCGTTCTTTTTCTTGTAGTCTACATAAATACTTAATTCCAGTATCTGCTTTGGATTTTTTGCGCCGTCAAGATGAAGCACAATTGTCGCCCCACTATATTCATCATATTGTATTTTTAATTTGTCATTAATAATACTTTGAAATTCTGATTCAGTTAAGCTATATCCAACTGTATTAGGCTGATCAAACTTTTTGATATCATTGCCTGGCTTCATCTTTAGTTTCCCTATTCCTTTTAAACGGTCCACAATTAAGTTAACGTAAGAAACATCAACATTGGAATCGCTTTGTACCTGCCCATTTTTATACATAATATTTGTACTATAAACGGTTTCTTTTTTATAATTTTCGTTTGTCCCTTTTTCCTTTTTATTCTCTATATCAGTAGCAATTGTTTGTGTTGTGTCTCCATATAAACTTTTATCTTTCGTATTATATACAACTTCCGTAGTCTGACGGATTGTTTTAACGTGTCTTCCATCTTCTTTTTCCTCATACGTACTATATATACCTCTTTGTGTCACACTCGCATACCCATCATCACTCGCAGACATAACCTTCGTCATATCTCCTTCATTCAAAGCCTCTACAAATGGTTCATACTCAATTTTCGTTTCTCCAAAACTACATCCGCCTAATAAAGACGCAACTATCGTCATAATAATCATCCCCTTAACTTTCTTTTTCTTCATACCATCACCTCATTCGTTACTCTTGGCATTTTCAGTTTAATTACGTTTCCTTTAACAGAATAGTTTACTTCCTCTCCCATTAAAACCGTAAATATCCTTCCCTGCTAATTGTAATTTTCCTTCGTCGGAAGATAGATTAACTTTCCCCCAATCAGAGCGTACTTTTAAACTTTTAGTAGGTTTCACATCCTCACTCATATTACCCCTTCTCTCTTCCCGATCATTTATTATTTTTGTACTGTGCTTTATAATCTACATATTCTTTTTTGGCGTCTTGATTATTACCTTTTTGACTATTAAAGTATGTGTGTATCTGTAATGCATATTTTACTAAATTTCCCTCATCGTTCTTTTTCTTGTAGTCTACATCAATACTTAATTCCAGTATCTGCTTTGGATTTTTTGCGGCGTCAAGATGAAGCACAATTGTCGCCCCACTATATTCATCATATTGTATTTTCAGCTTGTCATTAATAATACTCTGAAATTCTGATTCAGTTAAGCTGTATCCAACTGTATTAGGCTGATCAAACTTTTTGATATCATCGCCTGGCTTCATCTTCAATTTCCCTATTCCTTTTAAACGCTCCACAATTAAGTTAACGTAAGAAACATCAACATTGGAATCACTTTGTACCTGCCCATTTTTATACATAATATTTGTACTATAAACAGTTTCTTCTTTATAATTATTATTTGTACTTTCTTTCTTTCTATTATCTATATCAGTAGTAATCTCTTGTGTTGTATCTCCATATAAGCTTTTATCTTTCGTATTATATACACCTTCCGTAGTTTGATAGATTGTTTTACTGTGCTCTCCATCTTCTTTTTCCTCATACGCACTATATATACCTCTTTGAAACACATGTGCATATCCATCATCACTCGCAGACATAACCTTCGTCATATCCCCTTCATCCAAGGCCTTTACAAATGGTTCATACTCAATTTTCGTTTCTCCAAAACTACATCCGCCTAATAAAGACGCAACTATCGTCATAATAATCATCCCCTTAACTTTCTTTTTCTTCATACCATCACCTCATTCGTTACTCTTGGCATTTTCAGTTTGATTATGCTTCCTTTTACATAATAGTATACTTCATCTTTTCCTAAAGCTGGTTCGTTACTTACATACTTGATGTTGAAAATGCTTTGGTCGTTTAGAGGCATTGCGATGATTGCTGTTGTTAGTTTACTTCGCATTTTCATTGGCAATGCATCTCTGTTTCGGTCCATATATTCATGATGCCCAGCCAAGATAAAGTAGATGCCTACTGCACGAGATGAATCTATTAAAGTTGCTGCCGCTCCATTTTGCTGATTTCACATAACTTTTTAGATCATTACTTTTATCATAAGATGTACGTAGCGCCTCTTGAATTGCTTTGGAATATTGAACGGCTTGCTGTAAGTCGCTATCAATAATCTCAACTTTCCCCATCTTTCTCACTTCCCTTCTGCTGCTTTTGCATTGGCCTTATCTCTGTAATACACGTACCGATCATAAGGCACTTGTCTAGCTGCCGTTAAACTAGACTTTTTCTTTTCTCTTCTTTTCCATACATTTCTTAGCTCGGCCCATCTCTTCTCGATTTGAAACGTACTGGGCTGCAGCATCTAGTGTTTTAAAATTTCGTTACTGTCGGATGTGTTTTACATTTTTAGCACTTATTTAATTTAGCTAGTTATTCTTCAATTGCATAAATACAAAAAAATGACCTCGGATCAATATCCGAAGCCATTTTTAACCTTATATTCTCAAGAACCTTTTTGTAAAACCCTTCATTTTATATGGGTACAGTTCAAATATAGAAAGGGGAAGGCTTATAATTTTTATTCCTTCGTTTCAACTACCTGATCTGTCTGCTCTTTTTTCTTTGTTTCAATTACCTTTTCTACAAACTCATTACGCCACATTTTAAATTTAGAAGCAAATTGGCCTTCAATTTTGTTTCGGTATCCCTCAAATTGGACTTGTACAATATCTGAATGATTAAAGAGTTTATATGTTTCTTCTGTCAAGCCTAATGGATATAATACTCCTCCATAATCATAGAATGTTGTATCATCCAATAATATCCCTCTTGTTGTAATAACATAATCTGCATCTTCATCAGAACTTAATCTTACTACACTTCCTAATGGTAATACCTTCTCCATATAATCTTTCATATTAATTAACCGTCCCTTTTAATGCATTAATTTTCTCTTCTATTTTTTGCCGTTTTCTTTCTAACTGACGAATTCGATCCATGAATGCATCTCGTGTTTTCCCATTCATATGTGTATCAATACTGCTCTCTAAATTTCTAATATCTGTTGTTAAAGAAGCTGCAGTATTTTCAAGTTGTTTCACTACACTCAATATTTGATCTCGCCCGCCGTTATCCGAAAATGTACTATGAACTTTACTCATAATCAAATGCAAATCCATAACATTTCTCCTTACTTATATATTCTATAAATATCCGAAACTTCCAGACTACTTTTAGAACCCTTTAATAATATGCTACCGCCCCTAACTCTTCGTCTTTTGCCATCATGGAAGTAACTGCAGAGGAAACATCCTCATTTAATTGCCTTAAATCTTTTGCTAGCTCCTTCACATCTTTAGAAATTTCACCAAGCAATGAACGATCTATGCCTTTTCTGCTATCGTTCATAAAGAGATTAAGAAGTGATTGACGATGGCTTCTTATATGACTTTCTACAACTGCAGTAATATTTGTATCCATGACAAAATCACCTTTAAACACATCCACAATATCTTTCAAAAGAGATGGTGCTACTTCTCTTGCGATTGCCATAATTTCACCTGGGTTCAAATACACCATAAGAGCTCCCACAAAAACATCTATCGCTGCATTAAAGGCTGCTTTTAATACTTCTAACACTTTCTCTTTACATGTAGCTAACTTTGTTTCAATCAAATCAATTGCTGCATCTACCTTACTTTTAATTTCTATGCTAACTGCCATACTAAACTTAATGGCTTCTGTTATAGCTGTTGACTTTATACTTTCTAATTTATCAGCTATATGACTAAAATCTCCTGCAGTCATTAGTACAACTAGTAATGCGCCAACTGGTGTACCATTTACTACTATGTCTACTATAGCTTCTTCCTTTGCACTAATATCTTTTTTCCCAGTAAGGCCCTTATACAACTTTGCTGATGCCCCTGACAACTCTAAAAAACCTGGAATCCAATCAAGCCCCGTATCATTTCCGGCTTTAAGTTTGTCTAAACGTAAATTGCTATTTCCATCAAAGTATTCACCTTTAGGAACATAGGAATGTCCTTCTCCGTTCAGCATCATATACACTTTTCCAGGGATAACAAAATCTGCTACTTTTATGGCATTGTACAAAGGATCATTTTCATTTACAATAGTGCGGTTATTCTTCATATTGGAACCGTCACCGTATTTGTCAACATCCGTATCCAATACAGGTGCAGGATTTAAAGTTAATACAGGAATATTATCCTTTTGGTTTCTTAATGCAACTGTATTTGCTATTCCTCCACCCAATGAATGTCCAGTTAACGTTATATTACTATTTTGTCCATGATTCCTCTTAACTCTTTCATAAAAATCTACCCCCATATCGTACTGCCTAGTGGGAGCGTCTGTATTAAACAAATTATTAAGTCCAATTGACGCATCTGCCCATACATCTGGAGAGTCAATCCCTCCAATACCAAAGTATGTTTGACTTGGCTGCGTTCCTACATATGCTATTGTAATTTCACCTGTATCATTATCTTTAAGCGCATAAGCACCGAATCCAGTGATTTGATCATCTTCAAAGTCTATGATTCTACAATTGAATGTACTTTCTAATTTTTCTCGGTTTATTTTCGCTGACTTACTATCATATTCTCCTTCTCTCCCATTAAAACCGTAAATATCCTTCCCTGCTAATTGTAATTTTCCTTCGTCGGAAGATAGATTAAAACGCCCCATAATTAACCTCAACCCATTCCTAATTATTTATTACTATTGAATTGATTTTTATATTCTAAATATTTCGTTTGTGCATTTTGAGTATTTTCTTCCTTACCATCAAACCCTACTAATATTTGTTGAATATGTGTTAATATCTTTCCTTGATCATTTTTTTTCTCATAATCCACGGATATCTTTAATTCATCTATTTCCATAGGCTTTTCTTTTAAATCTTTAGCCTGGTTAAAATAAATAACAATTGAAGCTGTACCAAATTTGTCATATTGCAAATGTAATTTATCATTAATAATTTGTTGAAATTGCGACTCTGTTAAATTATACGAAATTCTATTCGGTTCATCGAACCCTTGTCTATCATCTTTTGGCTTTAATTTTCCAATTCCTTGTAAACGATCTATAATTAATTTAACTGGTAAAACATCAAGATTTGGAGTTGAGCTTTGTACTTGTCCATTTCTATACATGAAATTCGAACTATATATTTCATCCTTTTTATATTCATCATCTTTATGCGTTTGATTAGCATTATTTATTAAGTTTGTTGTAGTTTGCTTTGTAGTACCATATATATTTCTTTCTTTCAAAAAGTATATTCCATCTGTTGATTGATATAGTCTTTTAGTATAAGTACCATCCTCTTTTTCCTCCATAACAGATTGTATACTTTCTTCTTCTACATGCGCATACCCATCATCACTCGCAGACATTACCGTTTTCATATCTCCTTCATCTAACGCCTTTACCAATCTTTCATACTCAATTTTTGTTCCTGTTTGAAGCTTTGTTTTAGATGAACCACATCCGCCCAATAAAGACGCGACTATCGTCATAATAATCATCCCCTTAACTTTCTTTTTCTTCATACCATCACCTCATTCGTTACTCTTGGCATTTTCAGTTTGATTATGCTTCCTTTTACATAATAGTATACTTCATCTTTTCCTAAAGCTGGTTCGTTACTTACATACTTGATGCTGAAAATGCTTTGGTCGTTTAGAGGCATTGCGATGATTGCTGTTGTTAGTTTACT
>NZ_PCOH01000056.1:0-13737 GCF_002976445.1 Bacillus sp. MYb56 | reverse complement strand
ATAAGGCTGCAAAGCGATTCTTCAAGAAAGCCTTGCGGTCTTTTCATGTCTCAAAACCTCGTATCATCACGGTTGATAAGAACCCTGCTTATCCAATCGCTATCGAACTGTTGAAGAAAGAAAAAAGGATAACAATAGGCACCAAAATCCGAAGGATAAAATATTTAAATAACATAGTAGAACAAGATCATCGTTTTATTAAAAATCGTATACGCTCTATGTTGGGATTTAAATCATACAAAACAGCAGCCTCTATATTGAGTGGTGTTGAGGCCATGCATATGGTCAAAAAAGAACAAATTGATTTGCAGGACCAGTCTGTCCAAAATCAGAATGTTTTTATCAACCAGCTGTTTGGATTAACTGCTTAACAGGTGATTCCGTTAGGAATCCTTGATTCTTTTTTATTTATCATCTTTTTGCACCAGAACCGTATTTAATTCCAGAGTGGCCCTTGAAACCCATAATCGTTTCCGTACCCCTGCCATGTCCTTGCTACCAATAATGTTGCGTTATGTTAACCTTACATGTATAAAATATACAACCAAAATCAAACAACATATCATTTCTTTTAAATGGTAAAATAGGGGAAAAAGGAGGTTCTAAATAATGCCTTTAGAAACCGATATTTATTACATAGAAGTTGCTATTATTTTAGTGATCATCGGTGCACTGTTTGGGGGGATTATACGTATAATTCGGCATACCAGCAATCGCAAAAAGCAAGATTCAGTTGAGCAAAAGTTAGATAGGGTTATTCAACTGTTAGAAAAACAAAACAAAGATTGACCCTCCCTCCAAACAGGAGGGGTTTGCTGTTGAGATGAAAAAAGGAGAGGAACATAAATGGAGTTGTATCGCAGTAAAATTAGAGAACTACTTGAATTCAATAATTTAAGGGAGCATTTCTATAAAGAGAAAGAAGAAACCATTCAAGAAGTTGAAGAGAGACTGAACGTAAAGCTTCCGGGCAGTTATCGATGGTTTCTAAAGGAATATGGCGGAGGAGGAAATGGTGTATATGTGAACGGCTGCAACGATATTTTGTATTACCATGACAGATTTAAGTCCTTCAACATTCCGAAAGGATATATTATTATTGAGCATTGCGATGAGTATTCCTATTGTTTAGATACGGAAAAAATGATGAACAATGAATGTCCTATTGTAAACTGGAGTGCCCATGAAAAAGGTATCTATCCAGAAGCAGACAACTTTTACGAACACTTATTAGAGGGAATTGAAAATGCAATTGAAAATGAGTGGTGGGAAGAATAATATATAACAAACCACAATACAACTCCTTTCAAAAGATACAAGCAGAATTACTTCCGCCTTCGAAAATTATGTGAACTAGGAGATGATATTTTGGATGTCATCGAGATTGATTTAGAAGACGAAATGACAAAAGAAATGTTTATTAGAGTAATTAAAGATATATATCCTTCAGGGTGTTATATTTACGCCCTCATCCCTGAAAACGAAAATGAATTATTAAGTTATTTACCAGAATCTTTTGTAAGAGCTACTAAGATTAAAATGAACAGCTTTCCTAAAAGTTATGGGGTTGCTGGTTATATAAATGATATAAATTATGAATTTGTTTATTATTTCTATGAGTATGAGCACCTGATCGAATATGTCTTTTCTGCTTCTGAATTAACGGCAAATTTATTTAAGGAATTAAAAAGTTGGAAAGACTTATATAGTTATTTTGAAGAGAAGCGAATCAATCATTTGTCTATGGGTCCTGATCAACAATGGTTGTTGCATTATACTTAGATAAACTTTCAACAATACTCGATTTTTCTAGATTTCTAGATAGATTGACTGCTGATAAGTAGTGTTATGGTAACTATGGTTGTGTAGAACGTGTATGTTTGATTTTAAAATAAATATGTATATACAAGTTTTATAATTGTTACGGTTGCTCCAAGATAAGCAAACCATTCCCAAAGTGGTGTTTTTTGTTTAGAATCAGTCATATTGTTATGTCCTCCTTTTTGATATCCATTAAACAATATTTTATCATAATAATGTGATTTGGGTGTTTTTGCCCATCCCCCCGAAAAGGGGGAATAAGCTTAATTCATACGAAATTTAAACGTCATGTCAAAAAGTGTACCTTTGCGAACACATAAAAAGAAGAATCCAAAATGGACTCTTCTTTTATAAATTTAAATGGGTAAGATTTAGATATGTCAGAGCATTCCTCAAATCATTCTGTAAGTAAAGAGTGGCACCTCATTCCCTAAATCGTTTCCATACCCCTTATCCTTCTTTCTTCAATTGTGTTCCGTAAACTTAATTTATCGTGGATTTTAAATGTGTTCCGTAAACTTAATTTATCGTGGATTTTAAATGTGTTCCGTAAACAATATCTATTATATTAAGTTTAATAAGTTAACGGAAGACATCTTCTGTTAACTAAAAAAATTGGCTATATTTATTTAGTTTTTTGATTTATTATATATCTTAATTATTTATATTTTATTTCTTTTTTATATAAATCTGATTTATTTTGTTTTTTTATTAGATTTTATCAAATCATTTAGTAAAGAATCTAATTCCCTACTAAAAAAAAGTACCTTTTCATGAGTGAATCCATACTGTTTAACAAGCGATATCAATTCTTTTTTTTTTCAATCACCTGATCTAACTTCTTACAATTAGACATATTTTTTATACACTCCCATATTACCTAAATAAAGGTCATCAAGGCGGAATTTCTTCAGACATCAAATACAAAATCTATGAACTAAAAAAGATATACACACTGAATTTATTACACACCTTGATATGCTTGTTTATATACTTCTCTTAATTCTGAAATCAATGGCAGTTTCGGATTTGCTGGTGTACATTGATCTTCAAATGCTCTTTCTGATAAAACATCCACAACATTTTCAAATGCTTCTTGTTTTACCCCTTGTCCTGCAATGCTCATATTAATATTTAATTCTTTCCCAAGACTGATAATTGCTTGTACAAGTGATTCCACACCCTCTTCTACGGTACTCGCTGGCAATCCCAGTGCTCTTGCAATATCTGCATAACGTTCATCTGCTACAAAGTGCTCATATTTTGGGAACAATGCATGTTTTCTCGGTTTAATAGCATTATATCGAATTACATGCGGCATTAAGATCGCGTTAGCGCGTCCATGCGGAATGTGAAATTCTGGTCCAAGTTTATGTGCCAAACTATGATTAATACCAAGAAATGCATTTGCAAACGCCATACCTGCAATTGCAGAAGCATTATGCATTTTCTCACGTGCCTTTTCATCATTTCCATCTTTATATGCTCTCGGTAAATATTTAAATACGAGATCAATTGCTTTTAAAGCCAACCCATCTGTATAGTCATTTGCCAAAATAGACACGTATGCTTCAATCGCATGTGTTAGCACATCCATTCCAGTGTCCGCTGTTACATGAGGTGGCACTGTCATGACAAACTGTGGATCGATAATCGCTACATCTGGTGTTAATTCATAATCAGCAAGTGGATATTTTATATTATTTTTTTTATCTGTAATAACTGCAAATGGTGTCACTTCTGACCCTGTTCCCGACGTTGTTGGAATCGCAACAAATTGTGCTTTTTGCCCTAGTGTTGGAAATTTACATGTACGTTTTCTAATGTCTAAAAACTTTTGTTTTATTCCAAAGAATTTTGTTTCTGGATATTCATAGAATAGCCACATTCCTTTTGCTGCATCCATCGCTGAACCTCCGCCCAATGCAATAATTACATCAGGTTTGAAACTTCTCATCATCTCAGCGCCCTTGAAAACTGTTTCATCTGATGGGTCTGGTTCTACCTCTGAGAAAACACCTACTTTTACATCATTTAAATGTTGTTGTAAGTAATGTGTAACTGTATCTACATATCCTAGTTCTACCATTCCTGGATCCGTTACAATGAATGCTCGTGAAATGTTTGGCATCTTAGCTAAATATTGTGTCGCATGTTTTTCAAAAAAAACCTTAGGCGGTAATTTGAACCATTGCATATTATTTTTTCTATTCGCCAAACGCTTTACATTTATTAAATGTGTAGCTGTTACGTTTTGTGAAACAGAATTCTTACCGTATGATCCACACCCTAATGTTAAAGATGGAATAAATGCGTTATATATATCACCAATTCCACCTTGTGATGACGGTGAATTTACAATAAGACGACAAGCTTTCATTCGTAAACCAAATTGTTTTTGTACTTCTTTATTTGTGGAATGGATAACCGCTGAATGCCCTAAGCCACCCATATTTAACATTTCCTCACAGTATTTAAATCCTTCTTCTCGTGAATTTGCTTTGATACAAGCTAATACTGGGCTTAATTTTTCACGCGATAGTGGATATTCTGCACCCACTCCCTTAATTTCAGCTACAAGTATTTTTGTATCTTCTGGTACCTTAATGCCTACTAATGATGCAATATAATGTGCTGATTTCCCAACGATATCACTATTTACTGCACAAGTATCTTCATTAATGACAAGCTTCTCTAATTTTTTTCTCTCTTCTTCTGTAACAAAATAACAATTGTTGTCTTGCATTTCTTTCTTTACACCATTATAGATTTCTTTATCTACAATAATCGCTTGCTCAGAAGCACAAATCATACCATTATCAAATGTTTTTGATAAGATTAAATCATTTACAGCGCGTTTTACATGTGCCGATTTCTCTAAATAACAAGGTACATTCCCAGGCCCTACTCCTAAAGCCGGTTTCCCAGTAGAATATGCTGATTTCACCATTCCAGCACCTCCGGTTGCAAGAACAAGTGCAACCCCCTCATGGTTCATTAATCTTTTTGTTGCCTCAACAGAAGGTTTTTCGATCCATTGAATGCAATTTTCTGGTGCCCCTGCCTTAATTGCTGCATCACGTAAAACTTTAGCCGCTGCAACAGAGCATTGCTGCGCAGATGGATGGAAAGCAAAAATGATTGGGTTTCTTGTTTTCATTGCAATTATTGCTTTAAACATAGTAGTTGAGGTAGGATTAGTTACTGGTGTCACACCAGCAACTACACCCACTGGTTCGGCAATTTCAATAACTTCTTCATGTGGATCTTCATGGATAATCCCTACAGTCTTATCTTTTTTTATGCTATGCCAAATATATTCAGTCGCAAATATATTTTTTGTACATTTATCCTCATACACACCTCGGCCAGTTTCCTCAACCGCCATTTTTGCCAATGGCATATGTTGATCTAATCCAGATAGTGCCATTTCATGAACAATATGATCTACGTGCTCTTGCGTATAAGATTCTAGTGCTTTTAGTGCTTCTTTTCCATTTTCAACTAAAGTATTAACAACTTCTTGTACTTCATTTTCATCTTTAATTACTACGTTGACCATTGATTGTACTTCATTTTCATCTGTCTTGTTTGTCATATTAAAGCCTCCAGATCACTATAAAAATAGATTTAAAATGTTGGAACTTATTATTTTCCTCTTGCATATCAAGTAAAAGCTTAAATAATGTGAAGTATTTCACAAATAATAATGTGAAGTTTTTAACTACTCTTACTATACATGAAATAACTAATTTTTTTTGTGTATTATTTGTGAAACATTTCACAAATAATACAATAATTCTAATCAACAATTACTTATTTACACAATCAATGTATACAATTACATTGTCAGTTGTATTATTTCTCAATTCAATGTATACCTTAGCATTGAGATACAATATTTGTTGATGCCTTAATATCTCGATTTCATTATCAATTATAGCCATTATTTCACCAAAAACTGCATACATACATATATCCTTGTTCAACTGTTTTGGTATGACAACACTACCTGATGGGTTAATAAAAAAAAATGTTGGAAATGTATTTTCAGTTTTATTAATAATTGTTTTGAACACTTCATCATTTAATCCCATAGGTGTTACATTTTTTAATTGCATAAATATCACTCCTTTTCATTTATAAAAAATTAAATAAAGTATAATCTATTTTTATAAACTTGTAGCTATGATCTCGACTTTGCCTATAAGTTTATAACGGTTCTGGTGCAAAAACTATAAGGCTCATGTGACGAATCTTCGAAACTTGGACATACTGATACTAGTACTTTAAAAAAGGACGTGATTCGTATGGAAAAGCAAAACTTATTCAAGTGGAAACACTATCAGCCTGAACTCATCTTATTAATAGTAAGATGGTACCTGCGGTACAATTTAAGCTTTCGTAACCTGGTGGAAATGATGGAAGAACGAGGAGTATCAATCGCTCACACAACCATTATGCGTTGGGTTCATCAATATGGGCCCCAATTAGAAGAGAAAGTACGATATCATCTTAAATCAACAAATGACTCATGGAGAGTTGATGAAACCTATATCAAAGTAAAAGGTCAATGGATGTATTTATATCGTGCTGTAGATTCCGAAGGGAACACCATTGATTTTTTTCTTAGTAAATCAAGAGATAAACAAGTAGCCAAGCGCTTTTTCAAGAAAGCCTTGGCTTTTTCGTATGTTTCTAAACCTCGTGTGATAACATTAGATAAGAACCCCGCTTATCCTGTAGCAATTCGAGCGTTGAAAGAAGAAAAGCATATGCCTGAAGGCATAGAGCTAAGACAAGTTAGATATCTCAATAACATAGTGGAACAAGATCATCGTTTTATTAAGAAACGTGTGCGTTCTATGTTAGGGTTCAAGTCTTTTGGCACAGCTACATCCATTCTTGCAGGAGTGGAAGCTATGCATATGATTAAAAAAGAACAGATTAATTTACGGGATCTGGACTTATCCCCGTCAAGTAGACAACTGTAAAAAAGACTATGCAGCCATCGAAATTCGATATTCGATCGGAGCTCGATGATTGAGTCGTTTTTGGAATCGTTTGTAGTTATAATGATAGATGCATGTTACCACGGAGGATTAAGTAAAGGAAATATTAATGATCAGATTCAAAAAGTAATTTCATATTAAATTTCTAGAACCTTCTTCAACTATCTGGCGCTTTAATGGAGCAACGAAAAAAGCCTAATTTCTCAATTTTAATGAGAAATTGGGCTTTTTATATTTACTTATAGTGCAAAATAGGTGCAAAATAACTCCTAAAGTGACATTCAGCGATACAAGTAATATTGGACCAAATCGCAAAATCTTTACAGCAAGGAGAAAAAGTACAGTTGCTTGGTTTTTGAGGACATTCGAAGTCCAGGAACTTGCAGAGCGCAACGGTCGTAACCCCAAAAAAGGAGAAGCGATGACGATTCTTTCTTCAAAATTACCAGCTATTAAAACAGGCTAAGAACTTAAATATATGATAAAGTAAAAAAGTATTTCTCTACATATTAGGAGAATACTTTTTTTAAGGAACTTTAAAACTCACACATCCCCTATACAGTAAAGGAAGTTTGGTACATGCAATTTTCTATAGATGCGATTCGTAATTTCCTCATACAAGATATGGAATCTTATCGTGAAATGATCCTACAAGAAAATGATTATGATAATATGAAATGGAGTTACACTACATTCATTGATATGAATAATTACCTAAAGAAAACAAATATGGATCAAGAGGAAATTCAAGAGTTATTATCGGTGAGCCGTGAAGGGATCTCTTTTGGTTCGGTAACAACACGTGATATGCTCTTTATACATTCTCTTACTAGTCCAAATCGATGTTTGGAACTAGTAGAAACCTATAAATTGTTGGAACGAACAAACGAATACGTTCCAAATATGAAAGATGAATTGCAATGGCTCAAAGATCGATGGGAAAAAGGATTTTATATTTTTCTTAATCAATAAATACGTTGTATTTATAAAAGTGCTTACCATAGCAAATATAGAAGAGTCAAAGAATACGAATATAGCTTAGAAAAAAGCAAATCTTCTTAAAAGAGAAGTTTGCTTTTTTCTTATTCCCCCTTTTCAAGGGGATGGGCAAAAACACCCGTTTACAAACAGGCAATTTCCACTATTATTAAGTAATTCTTTATCCTTCCTTCTAGGGGAGAGGGGAATACACAAAAAAAAGAAGATTGAGATCAATCTTCTTTAAAATGAAGGAATAGATGACAGATTACTACTTCAATTCCTAATCAATTATAATTAAGTATGTAATAATATTCGATTCATTCGAAATTTTCTCGATTTATTTGTATTATTTTTAAATTATAATATAAGTAATTCTTTTTATTGTTATATATCTGTTATTTCCTGTTGCAGAATCCTTAAGCTATTAAGGGTTCCTTTTTTGTATCTAAAATCCAAAAATAAAAAGATAAGATTCGGGAACACGATCTTATCTTTAGCACAAGGAGTAAACAAAAGGAATAACCATCATATTTTTATAATACTTCAATTTTTGTTAATTTTGAATATTAAAACACAATTGATAAGTATCTCTATATTAGGAAATTTATTACAAAATGAGCTATAAATGATTCAAAGATCGAAAGTAAACTTTTAGCCATTTGTTTACTTTCAAATTCACTTAAGGACACATTTTCTTGTTTCAAAAACCTCATGTTTATAAAGGTATACCTTTGTAAACGCTCGTTCACTTTTTAGGACGGTTCATTTGTAAAACTCAATAATTATGACTTTGCGCATAAATAATATAAGAAATAAATGGATATATATTCATTTGCTAAAAAAATAAGAATTGAAAGTTTTTTAATTTTTTTACAAATAGCACACAAAAATGACATACTTCTAGACTATTTTTATATAGAGGAATTATTTTTTGAAATGGTTACTACATATAAAGGAGACTTCAAAATGGATATGGATTCATATTATTGGGAAATGGTTAAGAAGAATATTGGTGTGTATTCTGAACAGGAACAAGAATGTCTTCGAAATAAGAAGGTCATTATTTTTGGACTAGGGGGAGTAGGTGGATATGAAGCAATTCTGTTTTCGCGAATGGGAATAGGGCATATTACCGGTGTTGATCCCGATGAATTTGAAGTTTCTAATATTAACAGACAAATGTTAGCGCTTTCTAGTGTTATAGGTGAACCAAAAGCAAAAGTTGCAGAACAGGTTGTAAAAGATATACATCCCTATATATCAACAAATTTTATACAAACAAGAGTAGATGAAGATAATGTAATCGAGCTTATAAAAGGGCATGATATTGTAGTAGAAGCCGTAGATGATATGCCTTCAAGAGTTATTATACATAGAACAGCTAGAGAATTAGGCATACCAAGTGTGGGGATGTCAGGTAGCCCCCCAACACGAGGATTTGTTTCTACATTTTTTCCAACCGGAATTCCTTATGAAGAAGCATTAAACATCTCAAGTGTCGGATGCAAATTAACAAATCAAGAATTAAGACAACAGATTGCTGATATAAAGAAAAGTCGAGCTTGGTATTCTGTGGAGAAAGGCGCACCAAAAGAGTGGGCGCAAGATTTTTGTGATGGAAAAGCAGGCTGGATTATCACACCGATGCGTGCTCATCTATTGTCACTATTTAGCTTTCATGAAGCAATACAAGTTTTAACTGGTCGTGAACCTCTAGCTAGAGCGCCTAAAGGCATTGTAATGGATTTAGATAGTCATATCCCGGTTCAAGTAAAAGAAGTCCCAAAGGGTGGATGGGATTATAAAACACTGTAAGGAGGAATATAATTTGTTAACAAAAAATAATGATATGCAAAATATATATGAAGAAAGTTTTACGCGAAATATTGGTGTTATCTCTATAGAGGAGCAGGAGAAATTAAAAAATTCTCGAGTTACTGTAGTTGGAGCAGGGGGCGTAGGAGGAATTACACTCATCCAATTGGCGCGAATGGGTGTGGGTTCTTTACATGTTATTGATCAAGATGTATTTGAAGCAAGCAATATCAATCGACAAATGCTAAGTTCCAACAGTAAATTAGGACAGCCGAAGGCAGATGTTGCTTTAGAAGTTTTGCAAGACATTAATCCATTATTACAAATAGAGATAACGAAAGAATTTGTTACCGAGGACAATGCATTAGAACTTCTAACGAATACAGATGTCATTATAGATGCAACTGATAATTTAGTAGCGAGAGTAATTATCCATCGTACAGCTCAAAAATTAGGGATTCCTTCTATTTGGATTGCAGTTACACCTCCCTTTAGAGGTGGCGTCATGTCTTTAACTCCTGACTCTACGCCTTATGAAATCGCGTTAGGATATCCGTCTTATCAACAAGAACTAACACCAGAAATGCAAAATAAAATTCATAAATTAAAAGATGGACGTGCTCTTCATTCGGTCAAGCATGGTGCGGATGAGAAATGGGCAAATAATTATGTACAAGAAGATCGTCCATGGGCTGTACTGTCTCCCGTTGCGAATATCGTAGGCATTCTGGCAAGCTTTGAAGCATTTAAATTTATAATAAATCGAGAAGACTTAAAACCTGTAATAAGTCCAAATTTAATACAAATTAACCTTGCAAATCAAAATATGGTACATGTGTCTGTACCTGAAAATGATAGTTGGGATTATACAACATTATAGATGAGGTAAGAGAATATGCTTCCTTTTTTGTTACTGGGGATTATTGTTACACTCGCTCTACTTGTTAAGGATTATGCGCTAGCTGGTGCGGCTTGTTTATTAGGAGTTTTACTTGCTGTTGGACAAAAAACTTTATTACATCTTATTCAACAATATTCTTTTCCAATTGGTATTTTCTTTCTGATGCTATTCCTTTTAGTACCAATTACATCTGGAAAGATTACCAGTGAAAACGTAATAAAATTAATTACCTCTCCTATCGGATTAGGATCCATTCTAGCAGGTTTTACTGTGTCATACATAGGAGGAAAAGGTGTAGGAGTTCTACCTATGAATTCTACGATATTGTTAGGTGTCTTAATAGGTACTCTTATTGCCGTATTATTTACAAAAGGGTTACCAGCCGGATTAATTATTGCGGCTGGGATCATAGCTATCATTTCTATGAAATGAAAGGAATATTCTAAATGAAGATAAAATGGACACATATTAGTTTAGTAGGAATTTTTTTGATAATACTTATGTCTAGTTGTTCTAATATCAAAGAAACTTCTCAAAATGATCAAACTTCTAAAGTGGTAAAACAAGAATTAGAAATTCAGCAAGGAGAAGAAAATTTATTTTTACTTCATAAAAACTTAAATAATAAAAAACAGTATACATCTGATGAAATTATCTTATTTTTAGAACCATTTAGTGTACCTACAGCTCAAGCATTTGATGTACCAAAATTTTCATGGATGGATGAGTATGCCAGAAAAGGGTATGATACTTGGGCTATGGATTTCAGAGGGTTTGGTCGTTCTTCTCGCCCTAAAGAAATGTCAGATCCTCCTGCCCAAAACCGTCCGGTTATTCATTTGAATGATGCAACCAAGGATCTAGAAACAATTGTAAATTGGATTAAAAAGAAGAGAAACGTAAAAAGAATTCATATTGTTGGATGGTCATATGGAGGTGTTGTGGCTGGAAATTATGCAATATCCCATCCTCAAGATATTAATAAACTTATTTTATATGGGTATATGCACGGGTTCACACTTCCTATGATGACACAGCCTTTAGAAAACCCACTACAACCTAATCAGTTTAATCCTGAAGCACCAGCTTATCAAATGGTGGACTTTGATAAAGGAATGCATCATTGGCATATGATGATGGGAAATAAAAAAATTGTTACAGACGAAGCAATGGATGCCGTAAAACAAGTTTTTATTAATTCAGATCCTATGAGTAAGAAAAATAATCAAACGATTCGTCGACCAGTTGGTCCACTTGAAGATTTATTTTATATTTGGAAAAATCAGCCCCTATATGATGTATCTAAGATTACCACTCCATTACTTGTCATTTACGGGGAAGATGACATATTTGCAGACCGAAATATGATGTCAAAATTAACAAGTACAAAACAAAAAAAAGAAGTAGTAATCCCTGATGCAACACACTGGGCTGTTTATGAAAAGAATCGTAATACCCTATTCGAACAAACATTAAACTTTATAGAAGCGAAAGAAGGCAAACAGGAATGAAAAAGGGTTTAACAATATTAGATGCTACCTTGCGTGAAGGAGAACAACAATGTGGTATTCGTTTCTCCAAGGAAGACAAAATTACATTACTTCACATGTTAGAGGATTTTGGAGTAAGTCTTATTGAAGTTGGACACCCTGGCATCTCTGAAGAAGAAGAAGAGATTTGCCGAGAAGTTGCAGCATCTGCAAAGCACGCCGAAATACTTATGCATGCTCGGGCGAAAAAAGAAGAAGTTCATGCGGCTTATCGTGCTGGTGCCGATTGGATAGGAATCTGGGCGTCTATTAATCCTATTTCTTTACAAACAAAGTATACCAATCGATCAAAAGAGTATGTTATTAATCAGGTGAAACATGCTATTGAAGAAGCAAAATCTTTAGGAATGAAAATCCGTTTTACTATTGAAGATGCTTCACGAACGGAATGGGAAGATATCGCCTACATTGGACAGATTGCACATATAGCTGGAGCAGATCGAATCAGTTTAGCAGACACTGTAGGAATTTGGGAGCCAGGTCAGTGTGCGACAATCGTGAAGAAATCTGTTGAGACATTCCCTTGTGAGATTGAAGTTCATCTTCATAATGATTTAGGATTAGCCATGGCAAATGCTCTTGCTGCAATTGATTCAGGGGCATCTGTCATTGATGCTACATTGTGCGGAATAGGTGAACGTGCTGGGATTGTTGATTTGCTAAATTTATCAGTATTTTTATCTCAAAAGCGTAATCTACAGTGCTTTAAACTACAGATGATTCCTGAATTAACGCAATCTCTCCAATTAGCTACTGGTTGTCAAGTAGATCATTGGAGACCGATTATTGGAAAGAATATATTTACTCATACTGCATCCTATCATATAAAAGCTGTTCAGCAGAATTACTCAGCATATGAGGGTATTCAACCTGAAATGATAGGCAGAGTAAGGAACATACAACAAAAACGTATAGAAAGAAAAGGGCCTCGGCTTTCAAAGTCTCTCCGAGTTAGTAAACCATTTGTAAAAGGAGCATCTGAGCTTTTATATCATCGTGATGGTCCAGGAGAGCGTTGGGTACAGATGGATTATAGAACTGATGAACGTGCTTCATTTTATGTAATACAGCGTGTATTTTACGACGCCCATATGGATGAGAACTTAGAAGGACATGTAGATACTCACGCACATCATTGTGATAGTGCCTTTATTTTCTGGGGGAATAGAATAGATGGTACAGGCCTCTTATGTGAAGTGGAAATTGAAGGAGAATTGCAAATAATTGAAAGTCCAGCATCTGTTTTTATTCCATCGGGGTTAAAACATAGGTACAAATACCTTTCGGGTACAGGAACATATACAAACATCGTACTAGCACCTAATTATAATTCTAGTTTGTTAGAGGAAAACTCATCAAAAGTATTTGTATATTAGTAAAATATAAAAAAGTTTTTATTTCTGTTATGATGATGTTTTAGTAAACCATCTGACTGATAAGAGTATAAGCAACCTCAATGTTCTTTATGTAAGAAAATAAAAAACAGATAGAATTCAATATGTTCTTTGAATTCTATCTGTTTTTTGAATGGCCCCAAAAAGAAGTAATCGTTGCCGTGCCCCTTTTACCTAATGACTAATATTAGCACTTGGGTATAATGTCGTTCCTCCAATTGAAACTTTTATTTCATTTGTTAATGGAACATTTTGTTCATTAA
>NZ_PCOH01000055.1:0-14711 GCF_002976445.1 Bacillus sp. MYb56 | reverse complement strand
TCTTTACTTAGGAATCCCTCACTTCTAAACGAAGTGAAAGTGGGGGTAGTTCAATGACTAATCTTGAGAAAATATTAATTAAATTAAAAAAATAACATTTTTTCAATTTATTGTAATTATAATTAAAGGTATTCTGTTAGTCTTATTCAGATGTATCTCTCGATTTATTCCATGTATGAATCTAGTCTGGCTATCAACAGAATCTTCCACATACCATTGAAAAAGGGGGAAAGTTTATGCAAAGAATTTTTAAATTCCTGTTCATGTCCGTTTTTTCTTTAATTTGTGTTTTGTATTTTCAAACGAACGCTTTTGCCGCACCAGCATACGATGGAGTTGTCAAAATGAAGCAGCCTTCAGGCGATTTTTTTGAGGGCATGTTACATGGAGATGAATGGTTCCATTGGGTAAGTACAAAGGATGGCGACGTACTTTTACAAGATCAGAAGGGGTATTGGAATTACGCTGAGCTTACATCAGATGAACTGAAATCGACGGGGAAAAAATATAAAATTGATAAGAAGCCTTCAATGGCGGTAAATGAGAACAATTTGAACAAATGGATAAAGAAATACAACCCTCAAGCAAAGAAAAAACAGGAGCACATGAATAAATTACAAAAAGAATCACAAAAAAATATTGATGGAACTGTCACTCCCGTTTTAGGAACCAAAAAATTACTTGTTTTGTTGATTGGGTTTACAGATGTTGATATTGCATATAACGATAACGATTGGAGTAACAAATTCTTTTCTACAAATCAAAAGTCAGTAAAGAATTACTATAATGAAGTAAGTAATGGAAAAGTACAGATCACTCCAGCTTCCGAAGCATATGGTACGCAAAATGATGGGGTAGTTAAAATAAAATTAGACTACGCTCATCCGAGTACATCGGGAAAAAGCATGAGTACGGTTATAACAGATGCATTGGTTAAAGCTGATTCTCAAGTGAATTTTGCTAGTTTGGATACTAATAATGATCAAGTCATTGACTCTAAAGATGGCTTCTACATTGTAAGTTTTCTTGCTGGTAATGAACAGGCTGCTCCTGGTGCTCCACTTCCTTATATTTGGGCACATCAGTCGTATGCTCCCAATACAAATCACGATGGTGTTACTGTATCAGGCATGTATACAGCGCAGGGTGAAAAACAATATGGTCATATGGCAACGATTGGTATCCCTGCTCATGAGTTAGGTCATTCCTTTGGCCTGCCAGATCTATATGGTGATAATAATCATGTGGGTAGTCTAAGTATAATGGGTAATGGATCTTGGAATAGTCTTCAAGGAGAAGATTATGGAGCTACACCCGGTCATATGGATGCTTGGTCAAAAGTAAAATTAGGATTTGTAACACCAAATGTAGTAAATACCACTAACAATTTTACTCTAAATGCGATCCCAAATAACTATAATGTGTTAAAGATTCCTTTAAAGGATAATACGTATTTTTTAGTTGAGAATCGCGCAAAGGTTGGATATGATGCGAGCTTACCAACAAATTCTGGTGGTATTGCGGTTTGGCATATTGATGAATCTATGAATAATAATTCCAGTGATCCTCATCCTTTCATTGATATAGAGCAATCCATCAGTGAATACCAAGACCCGTTCTATTACACGAATCAAAATCATGCTGCTACCTTTGGTCCAGACACCAATCCGAATAGTAATACCTACACGGGAGAAAAATCAGGAGTAACGATTACAACTACAAGTACAAGTAATTCTGCTATGAATGTAGCAGTCACAACAAAAGAAGCTAGTTTAATTCCGCAGACAAACTGGACACTAAAATATGTAGATAGCTATAATTGGTACAATTTAGGTACGTATGCCTTTGACGGAAACAAAGACACATTTTGGCATACAAACTGGAGCCCTGTTGCTCCAATGCCACACGAGATTCAAATTGATTTGGGTACGACCTATAACCTCTCCAAATTCAGCTACCTGCCAAGGCAAGACGGCCAAATAAATGGGACGATTAAGGACTATGAGTTTTACGTCAGTGGTGATGGAGTGAATTGGGGAACAGCTGTGTCCATAGGTGCTTTTGCAAATAATACTAATTTGAAAGAAGTCAGCTTTGCAAACAAAACAGGTCGTTATATTAGACTACGTGCATTAAGCGAGGTAAATAATAATCCATGGACAAGTGCGGCTGAAATTAATGTATTTGGAGTGGCTCAATAATATATTTGTGAGTAGCTATTTAAATCATTGATACGCTACTCCAAAGGGTTATCATCTGCTGAGAGTTTCGTTCGGCATTTGATAACCTTTTTATTATGCTTAAATTTTTGCTGATTCTTAATATTAAAAACATAATCAACAAGATTATTTAAACTGAGAAAGTAATTACAAATCTTGTTGTAAATATTTTTTAAAAATGAAAGTAAACTTTCACTTTCCTCAAACTATTGACTTAATAGAATTTTATTATCGAATTTTTTTAATGTCTTGAATAATTTCGTCATAAGGAGTATTTTCGACACCTGAATATTTTTTTAGAACTTTTCCATTTTTGTCAATAAGATAAAAACTTGTGCCATGTATAACTTGTGTATCATTTTCTGGTTTAGTTACAAGTGATTGGAAGTTTTCTTTAGCAAACTTTTCAATATCTGCTCTTTTATATCCCGTGAGGAAATGAGTCCTACTTCCATCCATTTCATAGATCTTCATAAATTCTGTTATCTTTTCTGGTGTGTCTAATTCAGGATCAACACTAAATGATACAAATTCTACATCTTTAATCCCGTCCGTATTCAACATTCTCTGGAGTTTTGCCATATTTGCTGTCATAGGTGGACAAACTGTTTGGCAACTTGTAAAGAAGAAATCAGCTATCCAAATTTTATCTTTTAACTCAGCAGATCCAAATTGCTTCCCATTTTGATCTGTAAATGAGAACTTTTGCACATCCCAATTTAGTGAATTGTTGAGTTCTGCATTCTTGCATGCTCCTAGAGCTATAACTGTGAATATAAGTATAAGTAATCTAATGAAGTTCATTTTTTTCATATGTATTTATCTCCTTTCAATTTTTAGTAATTATAAGGAATGGTTATATGAACTACCCAACACTCGGTAGTATTCACTTAGGTTAATTTTTATTTTGATAGCTATCGAATTAATCTTAACACAACCGAATGCCACCCTTGTTCCAAAGTATTTGTATTACTATTTATAATAATGCTAGTATGCATATAGCCTCCTTTTTGATGTTTATAGTTCACCATACCACTTGTAATTAAGATTGTTAGGTATGTCATTATTACATACATTACTTCTTTATTTTACGGATCATAATAAAATGCTAAAGGTGAAGTAAAACAAGAAGATATTATCTAGTAATTTGTTATACAAAACTCTATATCTGATAAGAAGTATTGTATGTAAGGAAAAATAAATAGGTCATTTAAGGACTTGTTGATTATGCTAATAATAAATTCATCTCAGTATGATTCTTGAATTAATACCCTTCATAAGAGTGAAAAAACATCATACACTTGGATAACGTGTTAAAAATAGAGTTAACTATAGTATAATTTAAAGATTAAATTATACATATTGAGAAAATATTTTAGAGATTGAATATTAAGATTTCGCCTATTAAAATAAGAATTGAAATGAAAGGATAATCTGTAAGCATGTTCCTTATGTAGAAAAGAGATAGGACTATTTCTATCTCTTTTTGTTATGCTGGCAGTTTATATATCTTTAATTAATTCTTTAGACACATGTGAAGAAATTTAGATTATACCTGATATATTCCTTTTATTAAGTTGACTTAGTTAATTGATTCTAGAATTTAATAAAATTAGGAGGATAGCAAGTGAAAAATTATCAACTTACTCAGATTTTAAGAGAAAAAAGAAACATTGATAAAAATTATTATGAATTTTTGCATGAAACAGATCTAAGTATGGGAATTTATGAATTGAAAGCAGGATCTTTAGATATGCAACAACCACATACAGAAGATGAAGTATATTATATTATCAATGGCAGAGCACAACTTGAAGTAGAGAGTGAAAATATTTTTGTTGAATCTGGTTCTATTATTTATGTAAAGGCTAATATGAAACATAGATTTCATACCATTGAAGAAGATCTCACGGTACTTGTTTTCTTTGCACCTGCTGAATACTCTTGCGAAAAAGATTTTAAATTACAGCGATAATTGCATAATAAGAAAGGTAAAAATAAATGTCTTTTTATCAAGTTTGTTTAAATTAGACAACAACTAATTATAGGCAGGTATGTTATTCCATTAAAGAAAAATAAATTTTATCAATAAATAATAATTAATAGAAAAAAACATAAATGTTAAAATAAGTAAATTTATGTTTGAAAAAGGTAAACTTTACAGCGTTTTAATGAATTTTTTTTGTTTTTTTCAAGTGAAAATATCTAGTTGTATGCCTTTCAACATGAGAGATTTTGGTATTTTTTTACATAAAAATATATTTACGGAAAAATATTTCTAAATATTTATAATCTATTGAACAATCAAAAGTTTTAGTATACGATTACAACGTGATATCAACATATACAGAGAAGAAAAGGAGATTACATATGAAAAATAAAAAAATTGGAATCATCATGAGAAAAGGTTATAGCATTCATGGTGATCATATTGAAACTGCTGGAAGAATATCTGATGAACTTTACTTGTTTACGAGTGTACCAAGTAAAACAAAGGATGCGCGCTTTAAAGAAGTAATTGTACTTGAAGAGGCTTCTGAAATAGATGCTGAAAATTATATTTTTACAAAAGGAAAAGATATAGGAATTAGTTTTTTTGTGACTTGGCAAGAAACTGATATTGTCTTAACTGCTAAAATTAATGAACACTTTGAAAATAAGGCGTTATCTGTTGAAGCTGCTACGACATCTCGAGATAAATCAAAGCAGAGAGAGTTTATGTTAAAGAATTCTATTGCTAGTCCTAAATTTGCAAAAATTAATTCTATAGAGGATGCAGAGAAAGAAATAGAAAATATTCCTTTCCCTGTAATCATTAAGCCTACTATGGCCGCTAGTAGTGAATCTGTATATTTAGTTAACAGTTTAGAAGAATTAAATAATTCATTAGAAAAAATTATTAATCTTTCTAAAACAAATAAAGGATTCTATTTTAACCAAACACAACAATGTGTGGCATTAGTAGAAGAATTTCTGACTGGGGAAGAAATTACAGTTGATGGAGTCGTCTTAAATGGTGAATTTTACCTTGGTGGAATTCACAATAAAAATAAAATGATGGGTCCATATTTCGAGGAAGATGAATACACTTTACCGTATGTTGGTGTAGATGAAGACATAGTGGTTAATATTGCTAAAGAAATATGTGGAAAATTAGCTATTGAAAACAGTTTATTTAATGTAGAACTACGCCGAGATACGCAAGGGAATTTTAAAGTTGTAGAATTTAGTACTAGAATCAGTGGCGGGCATGTTTATCGTAATATACGTGATGTACATGGTATTGATTTAGTAGCCGTTAATATTCTTGGTTTATTAGATTGTAAAGGGGATATTGTGGAATTTTTCTTAACTAGATCTACAACACCAAAATCTTGTACTTGTATTAAATTTGTATATAGATCTGGAATAATAAAGAAAAATGAATTGGGAATTGTTGCTGAACAGCCAGAGTATAAGGCTTACTATCCTGTAGCTAAAGTAGGATCTGAAGTACATCATGCTCCAAAAGGATTTGATATAACGGGCTTACTTTCATTAAGAGCACCATATAAAGATAAATCTGATGTAGAAAAATTGCGCGAAAGAGCTAGAGAATTAGATAACCAATTAGATATAGAATTAGAAATTCCAGTTCATGCATAAAAACTTGGCTAAATCTGGTTGTTATATTCCTTGTTTTAAATGAGGAATATAACCCCTAGATTTATCGATAGATTATTTAATAGTATCACTTTATAACCAAGTAATCCGATTTGTATAATTATAGAAATGGAGTGGAAACAATATGAATAAAAGGGTATCAATTTTGGGAGCACCTACCTACTTCGGAGCTAGTATAGGAGGGGTTGACCTTGGACCATATGTTGTAAGATATGGCGGTATGTCGAAACAATTAACTGAAATCGGAATTGATTTTGTTGATCTAGGAGACATTTCTCTTCCTTCAACCAATAATAAAAATTATGGAATTGTCAAACAAGAGTTTTCAAATGAAGTAATTGATATATGTAAAAATATTGCTTCAACAGTTGAGAACGAATTGGAAAAAGGGCATTTCCCATTAGTTTTAGGTGGAGATCATAGTATTGCAATTGGGACTGTAACTGGAATTCTTAGAAAAACACAACGATTAGGAGTAATTTGGTTTGATGCTCATGGGGATGCAAATACATTTGAAACATCGATTTCTGGTAATATTCATGGGATGTCTTTAGCAATTCTCTTAGGATACGGTAACGAAAAATTTAAAGATTTTCTAGAGAAAGAAACTAAAATTGATCCAAAGAATATCGTACAAATAGGAATTCGTGATTTAGACCCGGGGGAAGAAGAGTTTCTCAAAAATTTAGGAGTAACAATTTTTACAGCAGACGATGTGAGAAAGCACGGAATAAAATACATTATGGAAAAGGCGATTAAGATTCTCAATAATAATACAGATGCAGTTCATCTAACATTTGATTTAGATGCTTTAGATCCTGAATTTGCTCCTGGAGGAGGATTAGCTGTTCCACATGGTTTAAGTTTAGATGATACAAAAGAGGCAATTGATATGTTAAAAAATAATACAAACCTAATAGCGGCAGAGTTCACGGAAATAAACCCTATATTAGATAAAGATAATATTACTGTCAACACAACAATTGAACTTATTACTGGACTTTTAAGTAAGAAGGTTACTATGTCTAAATAAAATGTTTTCTGAAATTAATTTTAAAAATATAAAAAACTAAAATTATATACGAGAATTTTAAAAAACGAAAAGGACGAGTCAAATGAATAATAAAATCTATGACGTTATTGGAATTGGATTTGGGCCAGCTAACCTAGCTTTAGCAACTGCTATAGAAGAAGAAAATAGTTCAATGGAAAGAATCTTTCTGGAAGAAAAAACGCACTATCAATGGCATCCTGGAATGCTCTTAGATAATACAAATATTCAAATTTCCTTTTTGAAAGACCTTGTAACTCTAAAAAATCCTAAAAGTAAATTCTCATTTTTAAATTATTTACATGAAAATGAGAGACTAAGCGATTTTATTAATCTCTCAGAGTTTTATCCTTCAAGACTTGAATACAATGATTATATGTCTTGGGTTGCCTCTCAATTAGAAGAACACGTTTATTATAGTAGATCGGTAGTTTCAGTAGACCCCGTTATGTCTGAAAATTCTGTTGAATTATTAGAAGTTATTGTGCAAAATACAGAAACTAATCAATTAGAGAGCTATATTACTAAAAATATTGTTTTGGCTACGGGTGGAACACCAAGAACTCCAGTAAATATTGAAATGAATAATAGTAGAGTATTTCACTCTAGTCAATTTAAAAATAAAATTAATAATTTCAAACAAGATGATGCTCATAAGTTTTTAGTTGTAGGATCAGGACAAAGTTCAGCTGAATTATTTTTCCATCTAATCAATAATTATCCGAAATCAGATATCACTGCAACAATGAGACCTTTCTCATATAAAGCTGTAAATGAAAGTAAGCTTGTTAATCGTATATTTGATGCTAATATGATTGATTTTATTTATTCTTTACCAGAAAAAAATCGAGATGCTTTATTAAAACACCACAGTGATACTAATTATGCAGCTGCGGATGGAAGTTTAATTAGTCAAATTAATAAAGCTTTATATAACCAAAAATTCCATGGAGAAGATCGTTTTAGAATAAAGCCATTTTTAGAATTAACTGAGATAAAAACACTGTCTGATAAAGCTGTTGTTTATTACAAAGACATAGTTAAACATACAGAAATTGTTATTGAAGCTGATGCTGTAATTCTTGCTACTGGGTACGAAAGTAAAAAGAACCATCCTTTATTAAAAAATCTTAACTCGTACATTTCAGATAATATTGAAGTTTCCCGAAATTATCGTTTAGAAACAACGGATAAATTTAAACCTGGTATTTATTTGCAGGGTGTAAATGAAAGCACTCATGGACTTAGTGACACTTTATTATCTAATTTATCTATTCGATCAAATGAAATTTTAAAAACCGTACAAGAATATAATTCATTAACAGAAGAAAAAACTAAAAACGTAGTTTCATAATATAGGGGGTCTAAAGATGCATATTGAAAAGATAAATCCACAGATTTTTACAAATGAATATGATATTATGTGTCAACGATTATTTCCGCATTCTAATAAATTGTATGATTCACCATTTGGTGCAATGTGGGGAATCATAGAACCTGGAGAAACTTCTAAAATTCATGGACATCATGAAGTTGAAACTTTTATTATCTTTAAGGGTGAAGGAATAGTTAAAGTGGGTAAAAAAGAAGAACCTGTTACGCAAGGGGACGCCATCTTTATTCCACCATTTGAAGAACATAGTTTGAAAAATACATCAGATGAAAGTTTGATATTCTTCACCATATGGTGGGAAAATACTTTTAGTAAAAAAAATAGCAAAAAGTTAAATTCAGGTAAAAAGAAGTATTTAATAACGGCCACACCACCAACACCTAATGGTGATTTACATGTGGGGCACCTATCTGGTCCATATACAGGAGCTGACATTTTAACTAGATATTTAAAACTTAAAGGAAATGAAGTCTTTTATATGAGTGGGGCGGATGATCATCAAAGCTATGTGCCGTTTAAGGCGGGACAATTAGAAAAATCTCCTAGAGAAACGGCCGATCATTTTGCTAATGAAATTGAAAAAACATTAAGACTAGCAGAAATTAATCCGGATATTTTTGTAAAACCTCATTTTTCAACATTCCATATTGAGTTTGTCAAAGAGTTTTTTGAAAAACTGTGGAATGAAGGTAAATTAGTAGAAAAAGAAGTCGACACTCTATTCTGTAAGCAATGCGATAAGCACCTTTATGAAGCTTATGTGAGAGGTAATTGCCCACATTGTAATGAATTATCAGATGGTAACGCTTGTGAAAAATGTGGTAGACCTAATTTATGTATTGATTTATTAAACCCAACCTGTAAATGTTGTGGCAGCGAACCAGAGAAATCTAAAATTAAACAACTATTTTTCCCATTAAGTAATTATAAAACACAATTAAAACAGTACTACAAAGAATTAAAAATAGGGCCACATTTAACGGCATTATGTGAGAGAATGCTAGATGAGGATTTGCCTGATATTCCTATTTCACATGTATCTGATTGGGGAATTCCAGTTCCGGTAGAAGGATATGAAAATCAAACTATATATGTATGGTTTGAAATGGCACCTGGATATTTATCTGCAACAAACGAATTAATTCAGGATAAAAATCTTTCGTATACGTTAAGAGATTTTTGGAATAATCAAGATACAACTATCATTAATTTCTTTGGATATGATAATGGTTATTTCCATTCAGTGCTTTTCCCAGCTATTTGGCTAGCATATAGTGAAGATATAACTCTTCCTAAAACAATGATAACGAATGAATTTTATCAACTAGAGGGTCTTAAGTTTTCAACAAGCAGGGGACATGCTGTATGGGGTAAAGAATTATTAGAAAATGCTTCACATGATGTTGTAAGGTATTATTTATCTTATAGTAGGCCGGAAACAGTTGAAACAAACTTCACTATGGAAGAATTTAATCATATTGTAGATACGAACTTAAACCAAGAATGGGAATCTTGGTTACATGATTTAAAATGCAAGTTAGAAGTAGAGTTTCCAAATGGTGCTCCAGAATTAGAGACATTATCAGGTAACTATTTAATGTATTATCAACATGTAAATCGAATTATGAATGAAATTATGAATGCATATGAACCAAATACATTTTCACCCCAAAAGGTAGTTAGATTATTAAATGAATTAGTTAGAATTGTTAAGAAATTCTCGGCGGGAGAAGAGTTTTTAACGGTATTAAAGAATAATCAACAAAGAAGAAATACTGCTATTGCACTAGAATTATATACTGCAAAAATTTTAGCATTATTTTCTAGCCCAATCATGCCTACATTTGGTAAAATGCTATGGGGGGATTTGGGATTTAATATTGAAATGCAGTTGGATGAAGAAGTAAACTTTTTGCCTACCGGTCAGAAAGTAAATCTTCAAAAGAATTATTTTTCAAAAACAAACGACAGTTTTTATCTTCAGAATATTTGATAATATAAGGAGGTAGTACTTACCTCCTTATATTTCCTAATAAAAAATATATAGGGAGCTCAAATTATGAAAGAGAAACTAAAAATTGGAGTAGTAGGCCCTTTTTCAGGTCCTAGGTCTGTATACGGTCAAATGTTAATTGAGGGTGTAAATCGTGCGAAGCTAAATAATGCTGGTAACATCGAATGGATTTATCAAGATGATAAAGGAGATCCAAATACCATCAAAGATATCTCTAAAAAAATGATTGAATCAGGCGTTGTTGCTGTAATTGGACACTTTAATAGCGCATGTGCTTTAAAAGCAATACCGTTTTATTCCAAGGCGAAAATCCCATTCTTAGTTCCTGCATCAACTAATTTAGACGTTACGCTTAATAACGAAGAATTAGTATTTAGGTTTTGTTCTAATGATTTGGTACAAGCTGAAACTGTTATTAATTTTTTGAAAACTAAAGATATTCAAACGATTGCGGCGGTTTCTGATGAAACATTTTACGGAAAAAGCCTAGCAGATTTGCTGTATCAAAATGCAAATTCTTTATTTAAAGAAGTTACTAGAATTGAAGATTTTAATAGTGAAAATAATAAGTATAGTGATGCAATATTCTTTGCCGGGACACATTTTAACTCTGCAACTTACCTAAAGGAACTAAGGATGAGAGGGTATAAAGGGATTTTTATAGCTTCAGATGATTCTTATGTAGATGAATTTATAGAATTAGCTAAAGATTATTCCAATGATGCTTTTACCATAAAGGCAAAAGAAGATTATGTAGAAACATCATTTCTTGCAGCTTCGTATCTATTAGATTGTATTGAATCTAATGTAGAAAATTTAATCAATGAATTAGCGAGAGGTAATTCTACAATTAAATTTTCAAACAATGGAGATCGTTTAGGAGCTTCATGGATAATTGCACAAGTTATTGATAAATCTTTTGTTGAGGTGAATTATCATAAAACATTCAGCTGATGTAGTTATTATTGGGGGCGGCATTATTGGTGCAGCTATACAGTATTATTTAACCAAGCAAAATATTACAAATACAATTTTATTAGAGAAAAATTCCTTTAGTAGTGGATCAACAGGCCAATCAGGAGGTTTTATAAGGGTCTATCATAATGATCCCTATCTAACTGAAATAGCGAAAGAAGGAATAAATGATTTTTTTAGTATTAGTGAAGAGGTTAAATTTAAGCAGACTGGAATGTTATATGTTGAAAGTGAAACACAACATATAAAAATGGAAAAGCAAATTGGAGAACTTAAAAATTCTGGACATAAAATTACTATCCTTTCATCTGAAGTATTAAAGAAAGAATTTGAATTTATAAATTTGCCTAAAAACACCTGTGTGGCTTACGAGGAACAAGCAGGGTACATTAGCCCATCGTTAGCCACGAATACATGGATTGAAACATCTAAAACTAAAGGTGCATTAGCTTGTGAAGGAATCGAAGTGAAAGAAATTTTAATGGATAATAACTGTGTTGTAGGAGTTAAAACCTCCTATGGGACTATATATTGTAAACATATTGTTGTGGCAGCTGGAGCCTGGAGTGGAAATATATTAGATACTATAGGTATTAAAATTCCAGTAAGAAGTAAAATTATTCAAATTCATTTCTTTGATGGAATAGGGCAAAAAGACCATCCAATTTTTATAGATGATAGTACTGGATTATATGGTAGACCTGATAATCTAGGTACTTCTCTAGTAGGATATCCAGTAGATAAGTATGATATTGACCCGGACAAAAAAATGTCAATTGACCCAAATGACTTAGAAAAAATGCTTCAAAATTCAAAAAGTAGATTGCCATATATAAATAAAAACTTATTTATAGGTGGAAGAAGAAGCTTTGATGCATATACATCAGATAATCGAGGAATTATAGAACAATTTCCACAAGCAGAAGGTTTAATCGTTGCAACTGGCTGGAGTGGTGGTGGAGTAAAGTTGGCTCCTGGTATTGGTAAGAGAATAGCAAAAATGATTACTGGAGTATAGGGGGAGAAAAGACTATGAACAATCTCGAGAATATTGAAATTTTTGAAGCGACTTATGATGATAGAGAGACTGTTATCAATTTAATTAGAATGTATATGGAATTCTATGAAAAACCGGTGCATGAAAAAAGTTCTTTAGATGAATTAGTTAATACTATAATAAAAAATAGAGATTTGGGATTATTCTACGTTTGTACGGTTAATAAAGAGCCAATAGGATTTGCTACTTTATATACCACTTTCAGTACGTTAAGTATGGGAAGAGCAATGATCTTGAATGATTTATTTGTTATCCCTGATTATAGAAAATTGGGTGTTGGGGATATGTTATTTAATACTTGTAAAAAGTACGTCCAAGACAATAATTATGCATATATGGAATGGGTTACCGCAAAAGATAATATGGTTGCTCAAAACTTCTATAAAAAACAAAAGGCAAATAAGAGTGATTGGATTGTTTACAGTATTTAAATAACAATCTAATAGTATTTAGGGCGGATATAACAGAATATTTTCAATGTGCAATTTTGTTATGTATTTTTCAAATCCCTTTCTTTAAACAAGTTAAAACAAATTTAAGGTCAAACAACCGATATAAGAAAGAAGGAATGTATAATGCCAATTCAATTTATATTTATAGTACTATTGGCGCTGACTCTTTGTGGGGAAGGTATGTTAACAGTAACTCTAACCTGGACAATTTTGGATAAAGGGGGATCAGTTACTCATTTAGGAATTATATTAACATTAATGAGTTTGTTACCATTCTTTATGCAAAAATATTCTAAAAGTCTTAAGATGTGGTTAACAAAAAGTCCATTGTTAATTTTCTCTGGTGTCCGTTGTATCGGCATTATTCTGATTATAATAAGTCTTTTAAATAGTGAGCACATTAATGTTTTTACTTTATATATTTTTGCAGGTGTTTTTTCTATTATTTTATTTTTATCTACGCAAAGTTTGGAAACATATATGTCTCAAATGGTATTATCAGGAGAAATCCCAGCAGGAAAGGCTTCAAATATGTTACAAACTGCAATACAAATTGGAGCATTTGGTGGGAACGCAATAGCAGGATTTATGATGAATGTAGGTGGATTTAATAATGTACTTTATGGTTTAGCATTCTCATTAGGTATTGGGGTATTTTTACCTCTTCTGATGCCTCTATTAAAAAGTAAAGAGGTTCAGCAAAATAAAAAACCTGTATCAAATCATATTGAAAAAATAAATCCAATAGATAATTCAAAAATATTGTGGATTACAATTACTGGTATTGCTGTTTTAACAATACAACTTGCTTCATTTAATTTTTTAGTACCAATTTTATTTCACGATGTATATCGTTGGGATCCTATGCAGTATGGATTTGTTAGTGCTGCAGCAGGTTTAGGGGCTTTATTAGCTACACTTGTTGGGAAATTCGAAAAATTTATTCCAAGGTCAATTTTTATATTAATTGCTGTTTTTGATATTACTTTAGGATTAGTGCATTCCTGGTATTTAGCAATTGCCGTTTCATTTATGCTTGGTTTTGTTTTTAATCGTTCACGTATCAACCAAAGAACTGTGATGTTTGACTTTATTAAAACAAAAGAAGAAACGGTTATTTGGTCTAGTCGATCTACACTAGCATTCCAGTTTACCAAAGCTGCTTTACCTTTAACGTTAGCATTACCTATTCAATGGATTGGGATTATGAATGCAGGCCATCTGTTTGGAGTAATAGGTACGATTGTTGCTGCTACAATGATGGTAATTTATCTAAACGAACTAAATCATAGAAAAAAAATAGAAGTTTTACAACAAGAAGTTGCTCCAAAATCATTTTAATAGCAGCGTATTAAATGAAAAGAACAGCTAATGAAGTGAATTTTATAATGTAGAAACAATGTATAAATAACTATGTAGAAATGAGTACTGTATTATACAGTACTCATTTCTTTTAATTCGGCTGTAATTATAATTAAAATAGTCAATATATCTTCCTGTTTCCAATTCAAATGAAACAATATCCGCGATAATTCTTTATATAAACAAGAGAGTATTAGCTCATTTTACGTCGTTATATATATTGTTTTTGCTAAGAAGGATCCTTCCACAAGGGTAAGTAGGTGGAAGATGAATTGGCTTCGAACAAGAGATGGCAGGAAGCCATCTTAATTGTTCGACATACATAAACTGTTACTTCACTATCTATCGAATGTATGTTTGTTATATAATAGACACATGCCGAAATGGAGGTGAAATGAATGATGATTAATAAAGCATATAAATTTCGTATCTATCCAAATAAAACACAAGCAACCCTAATTAATAAAACGATTGGCTGTTCTCGTTTTGTATTCAATCATTTCCTATCTCTATGGGATAATGCAT
>NZ_PCOH01000054.1:0-15891 GCF_002976445.1 Bacillus sp. MYb56 | reverse complement strand
AAAACCCCGAATCATGGGGCTTTTTTTAAGTGTCCATGATTCGGGGTACAGTTCAATCATAAGGGATTCTTTTTTATTTCATTCAATTTTTTCTCGAATATTACATTATTCTTTGTTAAACAAATAATCAAGGAACAACAACAGTCTCTTATTCATTACGGTTCGTCGTGATATAATTAAATGAAGTTATTTTACTACTAATGAGTATGTTCCCTTTCCGTTTTCCTTTTCAAAAAATGAGACTAAATAATACTTCCCAGGTTTCGCTTCAAATTTCCCTTTTATATTATTTCCATCCGCTTGGCCCGTAATAACAGGATGTTCTAAATCTGATTCGTGATATACATCCCATTGTATCCCAATTCCCTGTTCATCTATAAAAGAAATATCTACTTCTTTTGGAGATGTGACATTGAATGTGTGCATATACGCCAAATTCGGACGATCCATATTTCCTTTTGAAAGCTTATTAAAACGAATTACCTTTGCATTTTGATAGTTATGACCTGCTGGCTCATCCTGTTTTACGGTAACCGATGTTTGTCCTCGGCCTACTTTTCCTTTATTATCTTTCACTGTTAGCTTTGCAGTATATGTTCCCTCTTTTCCATATACATGAGTAGGATTTGCTTCTGTACTTGTTGTACCATCCCCAAAATCCCAGAGATAAGAAACAATTTTTCCACCTGTGCTTTCTGTACCATCGCTATGAAACTCAACTTTTTCATTTAACATCTCATTGTATGGCCCATTCATATTTACTTTAATTGTCTGTTTTTCTTCTTCTCCCGTTGCAACGCCATGGAATACAACATCGTAATCAAATTGATTGTTCGCATTCACACGATAATTGACAAAATACGCTGTAACTGTTTTGTAGCCGCTCCATTCTTTTTGCGCTAACTGTTCTAAAGATTGATTGATTTTCTTGCTCATCGTTTTCCAATCCTCAGATTCTCCTTTTGTTACGCCACCTGTATATGTCCCTTCTAATGTAAACGTATCAAAAAATTGAGACTTATGCTTTGTAATCGTTGCATCTTTTATCTTTGCTACATCTGTAATGTCTTTCTTTACATCAGCTAGTGGCTTTAGTGAAGGGGTAGCTAAATAATCATCTGATACTTGCGGAGTATTATATGTACCCTGATTATCAATTAACTGCTTCATATAGTCTTGGTATCCTTTATTTAAATTTGGATCCTTACTTAAAGCTTCACGATATGCATCATAATTCTTCACATCATTTGCACGAATGAAATCTTGAATCTTATCGAAAGTTTCAAATTGATGAGTATATAAGTAAGACTGCAGTGCAAAAGAATAATTATAAAAGTCCCATTTTTCGTCTCCTTCTCCTTCTCCATATTTCGAAAATAATGTTCGTTCTGCTGTATAACGTTTCGCAGGATCAGATGATAATCCACTAATTATACTTTTGCGCGGAACAACATTATTCGTACGAGTAGATCCTGCAAAAAATTCTGCATTTCCTTCTTCAAACCAAGTCAAACGTTGATCTTGATACATTTCTCCTTGTCCCCATGATCCTGGAACTTCGTATCTTCCCTGTAAATAGTGTGTAAATTCATGACGGAACAATTCTTCCAAACTATAACGACTTTGCTGCGGTGTACGCTCAAATGTAAAGAACGTTCCGATTCCTTCAATATAAATTCCACCATTATTCGTATCATATCCATATAGTTGGCTATTTCGTTTATATTCATCTGGATTATTATAAATGACGATTGTCAGTACATCATCAGCTTTCTCTGATTCTAACGCTCCATCTTTTCCAATTACACGATGATACTGCGCTTTTACTTCTTTTGCAGCCCAATATAGTTTCTTAACCTTTTCTTCCGTTACTTTATCTCCTGTTTTAAATACAATAGAGCCGTCATCGAATGTATACGTTTTTGGTAAGTACTGCTGCTGGCCTTCTTCACGTATTTTCTTGAAATCTACTGTATTTCCGTTATAATCTTTACCACCATAGTTTGTTGAAATTTGCTCTACCGCATTAAAATAAGCCTCACTTAAACGAGGGTACATATGCATTGCTTGTGTAAGTACTTCTAAAGGTTTATTTGGATTACTATGGAAATTCCCTAAACGACCAGTATAATATATACCATTATTAATTAACCATTTATTTTCTGTTGTTAGATGGTTCAAAAGAGCCATTCGACTAACTTCATTTATGTAACCATCAATTTTCCCATACCATATTGTTTCATCCGCTTTTTTACGTGTCTCAAACAAGTAAGACTGTATATCATCATCAATCCCTTGTATAAGCTCAAACAAGGCGTCCCCTTTCTTCTTATCACTTATATATGTGGAAATATTATCGTTATATTGCTTTAATATATTCGCCGCATATTGAACTGTTTCAGCATCACAAGAAGCGTTTCTAATTAATTTACCGTATGCAGATACCACTGCATCCTGTTTATCTGTACCAAATTTAAAATTCGGATTTTTTGCAATTGCTTTTAATGCAGGTAAACATTTATCATGAAAGCTTCGCTCATTTAAATAGCTTACCTCTTTATTATTAAAGCCTACATAAGATATGGAACGTAATACTTCAGCAAACGTCTCAATCCCTTTTGTATCATCTTTTGTAAATGTGCTTCCACGACGACCTAATTCATCAATAATAACCTGTATTCGCTCTTTATTCTGATAAAACTCTTTTGTTTCTTGATTAAATTGATCTAAATCTGTAATTTGATTCCAACTAATACTTGCCAATGTATCGATGAATTCGTCATTACTCATTCTATTCAGCTCTGCCACAGAATACTTTTGCTGAAATTGTTTTGCCGCTGCTCGTTTCACGACCGGAGCTGGACGTTGTGAAAAATCGTTCACTTTTAAACGTTCTTCATAAGACAATGTTTCGTCTGCTTTTGTAGAATGTGCAATTTCATCTGTTGAAGTTTCTATCCCAATTGGTTTCTTTTGTAACACATTATAAGGTGTGTTTTCTTCCGCTGATACTTGTGTTTGGATACTTCCAAATGATAAGGCCATTGTACTAATACCGAGCATCATTTGGGTAAACCTTGATTTCTTGTTCATAACATTTCCTCCATTTATATATTACATTCAATAAATAACATATTATCTCGATGAAATAATGTAAAATGCAATATTGCATATTCTTTCTTTGTACATTTCTGTATACGGTAATGTTGAACAAAAAATCATAAAATGCCTCCTATTTTTGTGTTTAAAAACCTTGTAAATTTATGTGTGTTCGGATAAACATACCTTTGCAAACAAAAAAGAATCCCAAAAGGAACGAGGGATTCTTTTTTGTTTTATCTTTTTATCAGAACCACATTAAATAAAGAGCTTTCTACTAATAAACTTATTCATAACGAAGGGCTTCAATTGGATCTAATTTTGCTGCTTTGTTCGCTGGAATCAACCCGAAAATAATACCAAGTCTCATAGAGAATAACACACCGCCAACGACTACTTGCCATGAAACAAGTGGTGGCCATTTTGCAAATGTTGACACAATATATGCACCTCCATAACCAAGGCCAATTCCAATTAGTCCCCCAAGAAGCGTTAACATAACAGCTTCAATTAAGAACTGTAGTAAGATTTTACTACGCGTTGCTCCAAGTGCTTTACGTACCCCAATCTCACGAGCACGCTCTGTTACAGATACAAGCATAATGTTCATAACACCGATACCACCAATAATCATCGTCATGATATTTGTCATTTTAGAAATACCCTCTTGAATTTCTTTTAAGTTTAGTACCTCATATTTACCTGTAAACTCACTTTGCTTACGACTATTTAATACATCAGCTGCTTTCTTTCCAGCGGCATCTAAATTATCGATTTTTTTAGCTTGGACAGAAATACTTTGAATTTCATCTGTTCCATACAACGTTGGCCATAACGTTAATGAAATAACGCCTCGGAATCTCCCATTCCCATAAATCCACCTGTAGCTTCATATACACCAACGATTTGCATTGGTTGGCCTTTCATCTCAATGATTTTTCCAATGGGATTCTCTTTTTCAAATATCCTTTTTTTTAAACCCGCGCTAATCATGACAACATTATTTCCTTGTTCAATATCTGTATCATTTAAAGAACGACCTTTTTTCACCTTAACTTTATTTACAGCAAAGTATTCATCGTCTAGCCCTTTTATATTTACCATTTCTTTTTTATCATTAACATCTAGTGTTTCCATATTTGAATTTGTCTTAATTACATGTACAATCTCTGGAATCTTCTTAATTTCAAGAATATCTTCTTCTGTCAATTTCGGTTGTCCTATTGATTCCATACCGGATGAATCATTCATGTTGGCCTTATACTGAATAGAAATCACACTATTTCCAGAACCAACAAATTGTGATTTTAATGCAGCTTCCCCGCCCTGTCCAATCGCAACAACGGTAATAATAGAACCTACACCGATAATAATCCCAAGCATTGTAAGGGCTGAGCGCAGCTTATGAGCTAGAATAGAAGATAGGGCAATTTTGATACTATCTAGTAAACTCATACCGCACACCTTCTGTCTTCTGTAATTTTTCCATACTGATCACGCACCTTTTTTAGAATCATACTATCAGTATGTCCAAGTTTAGGAGATTACTTGCAATAGTCTTGAAATTTTCGCACCAGAACCCATATATCCAAGTATCAAAGCTAACCGCATTAACATCGTCTATTACTTCGAAAACCTTATCTAAGTCTGTCTTACTAATTGGTAATTTCCCTTCATCCCAAATTAAATAAACCTTCTTATTATATTCATCGTAACAACTATTCAAATATGAAATTATTCATCAATTGTATTTATTTCAATGCACTGAGTTATTTTTGACCATTCAATACGTCCCCCTTGTGTAATATAAAAATTAGTTTCAAAATTTATAAGAACCATTTCTCTTTCTTCTTTAGATAAGATTCTTATATTCTGTCCCAAAGTTTCAATACATTCCTCTAACAATGTTCCCATACTATCACCTACTTGTTTAAATAATTTAATAATGATATATAAGTTTCTTCGTTCCCCTCAAGTCGAACCTTTTTATCGGGTTGTAAAGAGATATGAGGAAAAGGGAGTGAAATAAATAATCGTATACAACCACTCTCTTATTATATATATGTTCTGTTTGTGAACATATAAAAAGGGAAAAGAATTATAAAAATCCTTCTCCCTTTTTACCTACTGGAACTTTCATAATCATTAGCTTCGCAGTACATCGAAAAATGCTGTAGAATTTACCTTTTCTATCATAACAATATAAGCCGTCTTTTAATGTGTAATATTGCATATTAAAATAAACTGCTATCTATATAAGCACTTACTATAATGAGAGTATAAAGATTCATAATATCTTAATATAAAAAAGGAGGAAATGATTATGGAAATCGCAATGGCAATTTTGAAATTTGTAGGTGGAGTACTTCCATTCGTTCAAGAACTTTTAAAAGCATTTATGTAGGCTTATCATTTAGCAATTATTTATAAGAATTATCATACAAATGATCTGTATATCAAAGATGAATTGATGTGCAGATCATTTGTGTGAGCAAACTTTAAACAAGAAAAAGAATCCTAGAAACCATAAGGGATTCTTTTTCTTTATGTAATTAAGGCTATAACATTTTTTCTACCGATAATGGGACGTTATGTTAACTTTACATGGATGTCCTATTCATCCAAATTTGCACAAAATTGTCCTTGCTGATGGTACAATTAGAGGGTTCTGGTGCAAACCTCGAATGCTGTCAAAATATACACAAAAATATGAGAGTAATTACGAACGTTCAATCTTTACAAAGTATAAAAATACGGATTTTTATATTGACTTCCGAACAACTCATTCTCATGAGAATATAACATTCATGTTGGATTATCTACGTAATCATTTTTGCACCAGAACCAAAAATAAGCCCAAAGAATTAAATAATTCTTTGGGCTTATTTTTAAAGTTAGGAAGTTACATTCTTTCTTCCTATAAATAATCTCACAGAACAGGACCAGCGACATGTAAAGCGACAGACACTTTTCCAAATCCGCAGGATTTCTAAACATTCGTCATGCCTCACGTATAGTAAAAGGCATCGAAACCATTCATGCCCTGTATAAAAAAGACGGAGTCTTCAACCAAACTTCGCTTTTTCGACGTATAATGAATTACAGAAATTATTGATGACTGCAAAAAATTTGTCTTCCTCAACCATAGATCTTTTACATTTCAGTTAATTTTGCAAAAGAAGTTAATAAAATATATCTAATTATTGATTCACCGCTTTGGCTACAAGTGCTGCGTATGCTTCTGCACCTACTTTGGTTAAATGCACACCATCAGGTGCAAAGTAGTCTCCCTTTCCAGCACTTGCTGCATACCAATCTACTAGAGTTATATTCGGATATTCAGATGTTGTCGCTTTTAATCTCTCATTCACGATTGATTCCCACGGACGTGGTACCCTCGTATTAATAAATATCATTTTACGTTCATTCCCAATTAAATTTATTAATGATACAAGTTGCTCCGTAGTAAAGGCTCCATTTGTACCTAGCCCAATAATGACATAGTTTCCTAAATTCCCTTCATTCTTTAACTGTTCAACTATAGGAATCGCTTTTGACAGCTGGCGACCAATCTGTGCATCAATCCTAATATCAGGAAAAGTATTTTTTAAATATGGAGCAATATCAATCATAACGGAATCGCCTATCGCTGTAATGCTGGGAGAATTTTTAGGTTGCGCAGAATCTACTTCTTTTGATTCTTCTTGATTCTTGGGCGTCTCTTGAATTGGATTTTCCCAAACTGCAACTGGATGTTTCGCCGGTTGTGTTTGTACTGCTTCCACCTTATCTAGTTGCGGATTCTCCTTGGCCTTACTAACTTTTGATAACCCAAAGACGGCTATCGACGAAACGAATACTGCACAAATTAAAGCTAACTTAACACCTAAAGCGACATTTTGAAGTCTTAAATTCTTAAACTGAATATTTCGAAGCGCACCTTGTCGGATTGGTTTTTCAATATACTTCCATGAAATTTGCGCAATCATTATAATGAGAAGAAATTGAAGAATTGCTCTTATTAGTGAAAAATCCCCAGTATTTACTTTTGGAGTCGTCAATGTAAGAATTGGATAATGCCAAAGATATATGCCATACGACCTTATTCCTATCCAACGTAAAGGTCTAAATCGTAAAAATTGAGCGATACGGCTCGCTGGATGAGCAAGATTTGCCACTAACAATGCTGTTGCAATTGATAAGAGAACCATTCCTCCATTGTATAGAAACGGATCATATTGATTCGTCTTCCAAAACATAAGCAATATAATAATAAGAGCAGTTCCTCCCACTACATCAAGAATGAGACGCGCCTTTGGAATAATTTTATTTGCAAGCCTATTGCTTGGCCAAAGTAAGGCAAGTGCCGCTCCAATAAGTAAAGAAAAGGCCCTCGTATCTGTGCCATAATAAATTCTGCTCGGATCAGTTCCAGGTTCATACAAAATTGCCATCGCTAAAGCTGAAGCAACAGCTCCCAGACAAATCAATAAAATCATACGGGATTGTTTTTTTATGTGGTAAAGTCCTAAACTAATGATAAACGGCCAAACAGCATAGAATTGTTCCTCAACTGCTAACGACCAAAAATGATTCAATGGAGAAAGCTGGTTAAAATTATCAAAGTACGATAATTTATGATAGATATACCACCAGTTACTAACATAAAATAACGCCGCTAATGAATCTCCACACATTTTTTCAAGTAAAGAGCTATGAAAAATCGTAATCCAGGCCAACGTTATAACGAGCATAACAAACATTGCTGGAAGCAATCTCCTTGCCCTACTAAGCCAGAATTTCTTCAAATCAATTCTCTTATTTCTCTTCCACTCCATCGCTAGAATATCTGTAATTAAATAACCTGAGAGTACAAAAAATACAGTAACCCCTAAAAATCCTCCAGGCATCCAATTAAAATTAATATGATACAAAATAACACCTAGTATAGCTAGGCCCCTTAGACTGTCTAATCCAACCATATAACGACTATTTTTTTTAAAAGGTTTAGTCACCTACAATCACCTCTATTTCTTGGAAATTAGGTAAATAATAGCGGTATAAAATGCTATTAATTTCCTAAAATCGTATAAGCTAAACTATTACAAACATCATTTGGGAAGGCTCTCTTTTTTATAATAACATGCACAGCAACTAACACTTTATCACTTTATCACTTTATATGGTAGTTAAATTTTCTCGATCCACACTGAATAGTCCCTTATAAGCCCCATACAAGTAATAAATTATTACAAAAACAAAAAAAACGAGCTGAATTCCCCATAAATAACTGTAGAGATATAAAATTTTCACTTTTGGGATATTTCAAAATTTTAGCTCGATGGGCATGTAGCGGTACCCCTAATGAATTTTTTACTTTCTTAGTGCCTCAGCAGGCTCAGTATTAATAAGCTTATAACTTGCTGTTATGCTGATCACGATAACAATAATTGCTGTTACTAAAATGGAAAGAAACATTTGAAGTATCGTGATAACTAAACCAAGATCAAAAGCAATACTGATAAAATATGTGAAACTAATTAGAAAAGCATTAAAAACAGACGCCATTCCCGATAACAATACATTTTCACTGAGTATCATTCTTCGTATTGCGCCTTTACTAAAACCTAGTGCAGATAGTAGCCCCAATTCTCTATATCTTGAATTTTGCAACTTAACAAGCAGAATGATGCTGATAAAGAGACCTATTGCTAAAATCAGAATGGATACTATTAAAAACAGGCGGTTAAGGCTATTAAAGGTGCTTTACAAGGCCGCAACTTCGCTTGAAATATTTTTACTATCTATATCTTTTACTTTCAGCATTTTGTTCACAGAAACAATATCATCAAAACTTATCACATCATAGCTAATTGAATAACATTTTTTATCCTTGATATTCTTATAAAACTCCTGATCAACGTCAGAGATTACAATGAAATCATCATAACCAGCATTAAAGATACCGCTAATCATTATAGGAGATTTGAATTCAAATGCTAGTGGAACCAGCACACCAACATACGGGAATTTTATCAATGCTGGATTTCGAGATGTTTGGATACAGGTGGGTAAATGAAAAGGACTTACCTGTTGCCAGGGTTCTGATCTATTGAATGCCGCGTCCTCTCTAAACAAAAGAATAGATTTTATTTTGTTAAAAAACGGTTGGAACCCAATTATGGCGGATGTGGTAGGAGAAGAACAGCATGACAGAACGTCAACCGCTCTCTGGCCGTCCGATCACGCTGGAGTAGTGGTTAGCTTGGTACTTCCCTCCTAAAAAAAGGCTATCTTAAAAGACCCTGATAAATAAAGGATACAATCAGGGAAATATGAATAACGATAATCTGCTACTCCTATAAAACAGATTATCTATCTAATCGTGTAGGATTCTCTGTAGTTTTTGCTTCATAGAATCCATTTAATACACGGCCACCTTTACTTTTTAACACCTTCACAGGAGTCGGACGCTTGTTTATAAGCGCTACTCCCCCTCGTTGATACATTTCATTCGCTAGATTAATATGCATTTCAAATGCCATACCACGGTTTCCTAGTCCCATTGTTATTCCTCACTTTCCACTTGTAATTTTCTATTTCAATTGAATATGCAATATCCCATATTTATTTATTGTAATATCAATTTATTAACTATCATTTAATAGCGCATCATTAATATTCATTGATAAATCAACATTTGTAATTTGATTCCTTATATTAAGCTCTGATAAAATACTTTTAAACACTTTATTCAAATGTTTACATTGGGATTTATTGTTATACACAGCTATACGTTTTTTGTTTATTATATAGCAGAAGAGTAAGGTAAGAGTTACTCTTTGCCATTTTAGGAAAGGTTCTGTTGGAGACAACAGGACCTTTTTTCGTAAAAGGATTAGCTTACTTTTAAAAACTTTGCAACAGAACCGAATTACTACTTACGCCAACATAGTTTTATTGTTATATTTAAAATATGAGAATTTGTGAAATTATCAATACGAACAATTATTAGTAATAGGAGGTTTTATTATCAAAGGAAAACATCGTAACATTACCCTCGCAATATTAGGACTATATTCCGTTCTGATTCTCTACTTTATGTTCCTTGGTTTCGATAGATTGGGATTAAAATATATTAATCATGAATATGAATTCCAGTTAATTCCGAGTAATATTCCTTTGAGCTTGCCAAATATGGTAGATAGAGAAGATTTTAATCTATGGTTTTTTAATTTTGGAAATTTAACAGCATTCATACCTTTTGGGGTATTAATTCCTATGTTATATCGTTGTAGCTTTATTAGATTTATTACTTCATTCTGTATTTCTATTCTTATACTAGAAGTACTACAAATGGTTACTTTTCTTGGTGGTTTTGACATTGATGATGTAATTGTGAATGCAATGGGTGCTACGATAGGATTTTGTGCCTATAAAATAGGATTTCGCTCTAATAATACTTTGAAAAACTTTATTATTACAGGTGTAATAGCATTTATCTTGACATTAGGAGTACTTGTAGTTGTAGGTGAAATTAATAAATCATTAGAAAAGGAACAACAATCCCCCAAAAATGGAACCGTTATAGCGCTAAATCAACTGACAGAAAGTACTGGATATGTACCGAATGTTAACAATTCCACTAGCTTTGAAGTGGCTCATAAAAAAATTGAACCTAAATTAAATATGTTTAGTAGTAAAGGGACAAATTCTCAGCAATTTAAATACTTGCTAAAAGGTAAGTATGCAAAACTTTCGGGATATCTCGGTATCCCTGATAGTGCGAGCAAACATTCCGGTAAGATAATTTTTTCTATTGATGGAAAAGATGTACAAACCATTCGATTTTCTGAAGAAAGCATATCTACATCCACAAGTTCCTTTAAGATAGAGTTGGCTAAAGCAAATGTACTTAGTATTAAATTTATTGATACAGATGCATTGCTATGGGATGTCAAGCTTACAGAATGGAAAAAATAATGAATTGAATTCCACTAGTTTAGATACTAGCGGATTAAATCTCTGGTTTAATACTACAAATGGTACAAACTTACCTGGGGCTATAGTCTCAGGTGTTTTTTGTTCGTTGTGTTCGTTTGTTTTGTTACCCCTTATCATCCCTTAACAACAAATAAGACGATAAACCGATCACGGCAGCGCCTAAAATAGCCATTCCTATACACATGTATGTTATAACCTTATCAAATGTCCATTTTTTTCAGTTTCACATTCATTGTGTAATTTCTACAAAATAAAAATGAAAGCACCCGAATGGATGCTTTCATTTTTATTTCATATAACCATTACTATCGAAGTAATATGTTACCCCGTCAATTACCCTTGATTCATTTGTTGCAAGTCCATAATTTCCAGGAATCCAATACATCCATTTCCCATTAGCAGACGACTGTTCCCAACCTTCTTTCCTAACTAGCTTTCCACCAGGGTTGAATAAGTACCATCTACCGTCTATCTTCAACCAAGGGCTATTATTATCACAAGGATCAGATGGGTCAAACATAAGTATCCCCTTGACATAATACCAATCTACTTCATTTTCACTTTGCACCCAGGAGTCTATGGAAACCCTATTAATATTCAAATGGTAAATCAGAAATAACCTGTCCTTTTTCCTCTTCATGACCTTCATCACATAATGCCACAGCAGGTATAACTAATCCTGCCGTTAACGAAAACGCTATTATTTCTTCTTTGCTTTGCATGTTTTTCACCCCGTGAAATCAATAAAATAATATATAAAGATGAATTATTTTATTGATTGTGTCAAAAATAGAAGAGTGCATTTTATCAACATTTTTTATAAAATTAATTGTCTATTATTTGTTATTTGCGACTGATGATATGTGTCACTCCTGAATTAGAAAGATACACATTTTGGGGAGTTTTACAAAAAGAAGATATCACGCTTACTGACGTAACATAATTAAAGGAGAATAGAACTTGATAAAACATATACTCAGTTTCATTCTTGGAACAATTGTTATATTAATTGGTTCCTCTTGGATTATTCCTTACACCCTCGAAGCAATTGACAGTAACGTAAGTCATATTACTCGTGACAAAAAGTATTTTAGTAAGCTATATGACTATGATATTAACCTTTGGATGATTGCAAACTTTATATTTTTCATTTTTTGTGCAATTACTGTTCTTATATGTAAGTTACCTAATTATAAGAAGAACAGAAGTACTCATATAAAAAAATATAGTCATACAAATCAGCGTAAAAAAGCAAAGAGAAGGCGTCGTAAATAATTGTTTTTTATAGGGGTACTCACATCCATCAACTTAAGAATTTAGAATTACCCAAAACGAAAAAGAGTCCTAAATTAATTGGGCTCTTTTTACCTTTCTAAAATGTGAAATTTTGTATAAAAGTTTACATTCACTTCTTGAATCATTTATAGCTAATTTTGTAATAAATTTTTCAATATAGGTATAACTGTTATTTATGGTTTTGATATAAAAAATTAACAAAAAACAATATAATATAAATAAGATAGTAATCCCTTTTGTATTCTCCTTGTACTAAAGATAAGATTGTGTTCCCGATCTTATCTTTTTTCTTTGGAGATTTTTGATACAAAAAAGGAATCCTTATAATAAGGATTCTGCAACAGAAAATAACAAAATATAAATAATAAAAAGAATTACTTATATTATAGCTCATATAGCAATAATATAATATTGAGAAATATTTACATAAATTCAGTATGTATTACGTAGTGTAAGTAAAGCTAATTTCAAAATTTGATATACTAAAAGAAAAGATTAGGATGATAAGGCTATGCCAACAAAAGAATTTCAAGACACAATACAGCATTTTTCTTCTTTCTTATTAGATAAAGGAAGAAAACCTTTCACAATTAAACGATATGTTTATGATATTGAAGATTTTGGTCAGTGGTTGCAAAAATCAAAAAAGCTTCCCTTACGCAATATATGGACGACACTTAGTACCGAGGGTTATGAAGAGTATTTTAATGATTTAAAGAAGCAACGAAATTACTCTGATAAAACGATACATCGTGTTTATATTGTCCTAAGTAGACTTTATCAATATTTAGGCCTACCTAATCCATTAGAAGATATGAATCTCATGATTCAGCCTAATCGGGCGTTACGTGATGAAGACTTTATTTCTAAAGAGGAAGAAAAACGGCTAAAGTACATATTAACTTCATTAGAAGGATTAACAGAAAAACAACGCTCCGCTCGTCCAGTACTTATGGATCGTAACATTGTTATTGTGCATTTACTCATTAATGTTTGTCATCTATGTACAGTCATGCATTATAACTGCAAATATGTATAAGAATATAAACGGTATACTATACGGATTCATTTGGATTGAATACAGAATTTAAACTTAATGAATTGGTGGATGTAGAATAAAAACGGGCTGACTCGAAAGAGCCAGCTTTAATTCACAGCAGGTAAATTGATATTTGTAAAGGTGTTATTCGAATTGATGAAGTTACGAATATGATTTTTATTTGTGTAATATTTTAAATTCAATGGTGCTGTTCCTGTATAAACAAATCCATTGTCTTTTAAAATTAACTCGTTTACTCCCGCTGCTGCCCCTGAAGCTAAGAGAGCAGCGAATGCTGGATTATCAATAGTAACATTGCATTTCTCTACTATATAAGTTGTATATGGACGATTTGTATCAGATAAGAATAAATTATTTTTCGTATTAATGGAGATAGCACAGTCTTCCAGTGTAGTGTATGGTACTTGATTATCCACATTTGTAATACCAACTTCGCACGTTGTATCTATAAGTTTTGATTTAGTAACTCTAATATTCATTGGACGCCCACTAAACAAATGATTTCTTAACTCGCAATTAAGAAATTCTGACCTTGTGAACTCACAAACGTCTACATTTTGAGTATTAGGGTTTTCTGATCTGACTCGTAGATTTTCGAATTTACAACTATCATATTCTTTAACTTTAAACGTCATCTCTCTTTGTGTTAAAACCGATTTAAAGGTACATTTTCTTATTTTATTTGCTTTTATCCATGGTGTGGTAGTCGGATTTTCTGTAAAAATAATGTGATTATTATCAAATGTGCAATTATCTCCCAATGTAACGAAATCAGGATTTACGTATTGATTGTAAGATAAAGAAACCCTATACGAATCATTAGTTAAATTCATATTACCGCCTGTAAAACTATTTTCTATAATATTCACAAATGCCGCACTAAAATTAGAAGTCATGAGTCCAATGTTATTTTGACAGTTGTATAAGAAATTATCCTTAATAGTTGCATGCATTAAGGAATAAAGATTAATCGCTAGGTAGTCTATATTGTAAATATGATTATGTTCTATTAAGACATCATAGCAACCAACTAAAATGCCGTGATAACTCCCGTAAATTTCGTTATCTTTTATTGTACAGCTTGCTCCGTATGAATCTTCCATGTTTATTGAATAACGAGTTGGATCGTTGAAAATAGGTTTCCCATCCAAAAACCTAACCAATCCTTTTCCGTTATCGCGGATTTTATTATTTATAACTTCGTTGTAATTCCCCCCTAAAGTGATACCACCCCTATGACCATTAAAAACCTCGCATTTTTCAACAGTGTTATGGTGAGGGATACCACCAAACATAATTGTATATTGCAGATTCTTATTTACATTGTTTTCATTATAAAATTGAAGTCTAAATTTCATTGCGTTAACTGGGATTGAAATATCTGTATAGATTCTTCTTTTCTTCATAACCCCTATGAATTTGTTGTTATTATCGTAAAAGAAGATATCCAAGTCTTTACTATTTAAATTTGTTGTTCTAGCGTATCCTGCACCAGCTATAAGAAAGGAAGTAATCTTTGGTGTTAAATCTTGAGGTATGTTTAACATCTTTGTTGTGAGTGTATTCGTAGAAGGAATAGGTTGTCCAGTGTTGTAATCTAAGGTACTCAAAGTAAGACCTTGATCAAATTCTCCATAATCAAATATCGAGTTTGAGCTAAATGAAATATTATCGCCCATATAATCGCGAACCTTACAATTTTTCACAGAACAATAATTTGAACTTTTTTGAAAGAGAATACCATACGTATGCTCCATTGCTACTTCTAAAGGATTAGAGAAACTTCTGTCGTCCCTACATCCAATTATTGTTCCAACAAATAAATTAGAATTGGTGACTTTACTAAATACGATACTATTCCCTTTGAAGTTGTAATAATCAGTAGTTGTTCTATTGTCAAATGGCGATTTTTTATTAGAATCGTATATAACTTTTAATGTTGATCCATTTAAATTAAAATCCAAATCGGAAACCATAACAATCTCACGTGGGTAACATAGAGCGTAATTGCCTTTTGGAAGAATAACTTCAGAGTAATTATTAGATGCTGCAAATTGTAACGCATTGTTTATCCCCTGAATATTCTTATCAGCTTGTATATAATCTGCATCTACATAGGGTTTAGTAGGTAACCCTTCTTTTATGCCCCACTGATTTAATTCAATTAAATAATCCAATTATTATCACCTCTTAAATTTCTTAATATAGTATATTCATTGATAAAATAAACCGTCCCTTAAAAGGAGATGGTTTTAAAAATCATTTCACATATACATAGGCTTCATTTGCAGTAACGTAATATGTTTTGCCTTTGCTATTGTGTGGTGCTACCCCACATCCATCAACTTAAGAATTCAGAATTACCCCAAAATGAAAAAATGAGCTATTTGTTATAAGTTAGCAAAAAATTTTGTTCTTTGGTACTATGAAAT
>NZ_PCOH01000053.1:0-16002 GCF_002976445.1 Bacillus sp. MYb56 | reverse complement strand
CATGTGGAGCTGACGAATACTAATAGATCGAGGACTTAACCATATAATATGAAGCTAATGTTATCTAGTTTTGAGAGAATATAAAAAACTTATTGACTTTAAATGTCGAATGAGTTATGATGATTCTTGTCTTAAATGAATATAGTCTGGTAATGATGGCAGAGAGGTCACACCCGTTCCCATACCGAACACGGAAGTTAAGCTCTCTAGCGCCGATGGTAGTTGGGACCTTGTCCCTGTGAGAGTAGGACGTTGCCAGGCTATTTATATCATCGCGGGGTGGAGCAGTACGGTAGCTCGTCGGGCTCATAACCCGAAGGTCGCAGGTTCAAATCCTGTCCCCGCAACCAAATGGTCCCGTGGTGTAGTGGTTAACATGCCTGCCTGTCACGCAGGAGATCGCCGGTTCGACCCCGGTCGGGACCGCCATTTTATATAAAGAAAAGAACGAAACAAGTTGTTTCGTATTTTTTTATTTGTTTTAACAAAAAACTAATAAAGACAGTCAAACTATCCTTAGGAAAACTCCTAAGGACTTTTTTATATATTTAAAACCTGTATAATAAAGAGCAGAGAACATTGTGAGTAAAGTAGGTGAAGTCTGTGAGTAAATATGAAATAACAACAAAATCTTCCGAAGAAACCCAGCGATTATCAGAAAAATTAGGGAGACTTGTAAAGGAAAAAGATGTAATTATTTTAGAAGGTGATCTTGGAGCTGGCAAGACGACTTTTACAAAAGGACTAGCAAAAGGTCTTGGAGTGAAAAGAGTCGTAAATAGTCCTACCTTCAATATTATTAAAGAATATAAAGGAAGATTACCGCTATATCATATGGATGTGTATCGTTTAGCGGAAAGTGAAGAAGATTTAGGATTTGATGAGTATTTCTATGGTGAAGGGATTACAGTAGTAGAATGGGCTCATTTAATAGAAGCATATTTACCGAATGAGAAGTTGCAAATTAGTTTATTCCATGCTGGAGATGATACAAGAAAAATTGTACTCGAGCCAATTGGAGATCGCTATATTAGATTATGTGAGGAGCTATTACAAGATGAAAGTACTAGCAATTGATACTTCAAATTACGTAATGGGTGTATCCCTTATTGAGGAAGGGAACGTGATTGGGGAAATCATTACAAATTTAACAAAAAACCATTCTGTACGTCTTATGCCAGCTGTAGAGAAACTGTTAAAAGAATGCGGTGTAAAACCGAAAGAATTGACTAAAATTGTTGTAGCAGCTGGACCGGGATCATATACAGGTGTTCGTATAGGTGTGACAGCGGCAAAAACATTAGCTTGGTCACTTCAAATACCAATTGTAGGTGTATCAAGTTTGGAAGTGGTGGCTGCAAATGGTACTAATTTTAATGGACTAATTTGTCCTTTATTTGATGGCCGACGTGGTCAAATTTACACGGGGTTATATACATATGAAGGAGAGCGTATAACTTCAATAGAAGAAGACCGAATTATTCTTATTGTTGACTGGTTGCAAATGTTAAAAGATAAAGAACAGCCTGTTTTATTTATTGGTAACGATGTTAAATTGCATAAAGAAACAATTGTAGAATATTTAGGTGATCAAGCTGTATTTGCTCCGTTCACTAAGAATAACCCAAGACCAAGTGAATTAGCATTTTTAGGATTACAAAAAGAAGAACAAGACGTGCATACGTTTGTTCCTAGCTATCTTCGTTTAGCTGAAGCTGAAACAAAATGGTTAGAAAGTCAAAAACAATAGGGGCCTACAGAAGATGGATATGATATTTAGAAAGATGGCACTCGATGATATTGCTCAAATTGTAGCTATTGAAGAAGCATCTTTTTCAACCCCTTGGACTGCAGATGCCTTTCACCGTGAATTAGAGGTGAATGAACATGCACATTATGTCGTGCTAGAAAAAGATGGTCTCGTAATTGGATATTGTGGATTGTGGATAATTATTGATGAATCACATGTAACAAATATAGCTATCCTGCCGGAATACAGAGGTCAAAAGCTAGGGGATGCCTTATTAAAAGAAGTCATTTCCGAAGCGAAAGGTTTAGGAGTAAAAACAATGACACTTGAAGTACGCATGTCAAATGAAGTAGCAAAGCAGTTATACAGAAAATACGGATTTCAAAATGGTGGGATTCGTAAACGATACTATGCAGACAATCAGGAAGATGGTCTTGTAATGTGGGTGAATATATAATGGAAAAAAATACGATTATACTTGGTATTGAAACAAGCTGTGATGAAACAGCTGTAGCAGTTGTTAAAAATGGAACGGAAATCATTGCGAATGTCGTTGCATCGCAAATTGAAAGTCATAAGCGTTTTGGCGGAGTTGTACCAGAGATTGCATCCCGTCATCATGTAGAAGAAATCACAGTTGTGTTAGAAGAAGCTTTAAAAGAAGCGAATATCACTTTTGAGGATATTGATGCAATTGCTGTAACAGAAGGACCAGGTTTAGTCGGAGCACTTTTAATAGGTGTAAATGCAGCGAAAGCTGTGGCTTTTGCTCATGATATCCCTCTAGTTGGTGTTCATCATATTGCTGGTCATATTTATGCGAATCGTTTAGTAAAAGAAGTACAATTCCCGTTACTATCGCTTGTTGTATCCGGTGGACATACGGAGCTTGTTTATATGAAAGAACATGGTTCATTTGAAGTGATTGGTGAAACGCGAGATGATGCGGCAGGAGAAGCTTACGATAAAGTAGCTCGTACATTATCAATGCCTTATCCAGGTGGTCCTCATATTGATCGCCTTGCGCATGAAGGAAAACCAACAATTGATTTGCCTCGTGCGTGGCTAGAACCTGATTCGTATGATTTCAGCTTTAGTGGATTGAAATCAGCAGTTATCAACACTGTGCATAACGCAAAACAGCGCGGTATAGAAATTGCACCAGAAGATTTAGCAGCAAGTTTCCAAGAAAGTGTAATAGATGTACTTGTAACAAAAGCGTCTCGTGCAGCAGATGCTTATAATGTAAAACAAGTGCTTCTTGCTGGTGGAGTAGCTGCTAATAAAGGGCTTCGTGCACGTTTAGCAGCAGAATTTGCACAAAAAGAAAATATAGAGCTAATTATTCCTCCTCTATCTTTATGCACAGATAATGCAGCGATGATTGCGGCTGCAGGTACAATTGCATACGAACAAGGAAAACGCGCTACATTAGCTTTAAATGCAAATCCAGGATTAGATATTGAAGCATAGTTATACACAAAATTAACCACAGCTTGTGGATAAAACCCGGATTATCTGTTGATAATTTGGGTTTTTTTGTGTACATAAAATGTGTATAACTTTTTATCTAGTTGTGGATAATGTGGAAAAGTTATTTGAAAGTTTATATTATAAAGGTGGATATGTGTATAACCTTGTGGATAACATAGAGGAAGTCTGACCTTTGAAGAAATTCTTTTTTGGGAAATAAAAAACAAAGAGATGTCCAAAAAACATTTTGAAACATCCTCCTCTTATTATATAAGGTGCTACTATTGTCAATCCTTGTCGAATGGTTTGTATAATTTCATTTATTATGGTATTGATTCCAAAACAGAAAATAAAAAGGAGGTCATCTCGTCAAAAAGCCCGACTTATGAGACATCCTCCTCTTTTAAATTCTCTTATATATGCAGTTCTTCCCATTCTGCCATACAAGCTTCAAGCTGTTCTTGCAGTGTTTGCTTTTTAGTTGTAATTTCACTAGCCTTTTCATAATCTGCATATATTTCTGGTAAGCAAAGCTGATCTTCTAACGTAGCAATTTCTTCTTCTAAGCCTACGATATTTTGTTCCAGTTCTTCAATTTTTCGAGTACGTTGACGCTCTAGCTGTTTACGTTCTTTTTCTTCGAGATAATTTAATTTTTCTTGTGCCACCACTTTTTGAACAGGTACTTCATCTTCTTGCTCTAGTTCCGCACGTTCAATCATTTCATTTTTCTTTTCAACGTAATAATCGTAATCACCTAAATATTCTTGTGCACCTTTTGTTGATAACTCAACAACGGTTGTCGTTACGCGATTAATAAAATAGCGGTCATGAGAGACGAATAGAAGAGTACCTGGGTAATCAATTAAAGCATTCTCCAAAATCTCTTTACTATTTAAATCAAGATGGTTTGTTGGCTCATCGAGAATTAATAAATTGGATTTTTGCATCATAAGTTTTGCAAGAGCTAGTCGAGCCTTTTGTCCACCACTAAGAGAAGATACTGGTTTGAGTACATCATCCCCTGTGAATAAAAAGTTGCCTAGTATAGTGCGAATTTCTTTTTCGGGCTGCAATGGATATTCATCCCATAATTCATTTAAAACTCGCTTCGAAGATGTTAAGTTGGCTTGTTCTTGATCATAATAACCAACAGATACATTTGAGCCGAAAGCAACGTTTCCATGTAATAGCTGTAACTTATTCACAATGGATTTTAATAATGTAGATTTTCCAATTCCGTTTGGCCCAACTAAGGCAACACTGTCACCGCGAGTTAAGCGCATATTTACATGTTCAATAATCGGTTCCTGATAATAGCCAATAGTTGCATCTTTCACTTGTAAAACATCATTTCCACTTTGTTTTTCAATATCGAAGTGGAAGGAAGCTGATTTAGAATCGCCTAATGGTCTAGTTAATACTTCCATTCTGTCTAATTGTTTACGGCGACTTTGAGCGCGTTTTGTCGTAGATGCACGAGCTATATTTTTTTGTACAAAGTCTTCCAGTTTAGAAATTTCATCTTGTTGTTTTTCATAACGCTTCATTTCTTGCTCGTATAGAGCTGATTTTGAGTCTAAATATTTACTGTAGTTACCAACAAATCGTCGGCTTTCCTTATTAGAAATTTCGTATACTTGTGTAACAAGTTTATCTAAGAAATAACGGTCATGGGAAACGATTAAAATCGCGCCAGGATAGCCTTGTAAATATTGTTCAAGCCATGTTAGTGTCTCAATATCCAAATGGTTTGTAGGTTCGTCTAAAATAAGTAAGTCTGGTCTAGTTAATAATAATTTCCCGAGAGCTAATCGAGTCTTTTGTCCACCACTTAATGTGGAAATTTTCGTCTGATGCGTTTCAACTGGGAAGCCAAGACCGCTTAAAATTGAGCGTATATCCGCTTCGTACTGATAGCCGCCTTGATCTTTATAATCTAATTGTAATTGATCATAATCAGCTAATAATTTCTCATATATAGCCGCATTTGAAAAATTTTCTTCTTTTCCCATCTCTTGCTCTAGCCTTCGAAGTTTTGTCTCCATCTGCTGCAAGTGTGTAAAGACGGTTAACATTTCATCCCAAATTGTTAAAGACGTTTCTAATCCGGTATTTTGAGCTAAATACCCCATTGAGACATCTTTCGGTTTTATAATTTCACCACCATCATGAGATAACTCGCCAGCTATTATTTTTAATAATGTAGATTTTCCAGCTCCATTTCGTCCGACTAATGCGATACGATCTTTTGTTTGTACTTCCAATTTTATGTTTGCAAGAATCATTTCTGCACCGTATAATTTCGAAAGCCCATTCACTTGTAATAATATCAATGTTTTCACCTCAAATAATTTCTTAACTTTGCCATGTTTATATTTCTCAATCATACTAAAAATAGTGTATAGTTTAAAATAAAGAGAGAATACTTCTTCTCTTTATTATACAAGGAAATTCATGAGTACTAAACTTCTGTATTTGATTCAAGTATAAGAATAAAGATAGGAAGAGAGGAGAGGTTATATGGATCAGCAAAAAATTCCACAGGCCACTGCCAAACGATTGCCTCTATACTATCGATTTATCCAAAACTTATCTCTTTCTGGTAAGCAACGTGTTTCATCAGCCGAATTGAGTGAAGCGGTAAAGGTTGATTCCGCAACTATTCGAAGAGATTTTTCATATTTTGGAGCGTTAGGGAAAAAAGGATATGGATATAACGTAAATTATTTATTATCATTTTTCCGTGAAACACTCGACCAAGATGATATAACACGCGTGGCACTTATTGGAGTAGGTAATTTAGGGACCGCTTTCTTACATTATAATTTCACGAAAAACAATAATACAAAAATTGAAATGGCGTTTGATGTTAGTGAAGAGAAAGTTGGAACAGAAATCGGAGGCATTCCTGTATATCATTTGGATGAACTAGAAGAACGTTTATCAACTGATATACAAGTGGCAATATTAACAGTACCCGCTACAGTAGCGCAATCTGTGGCAGATAGATTGGCAGAAACGAACGTGCATGGTATTTTAAATTTCACACCAGCACGCTTAAATGTGTCAGAGAATATAAGGATTCATCACATTGATTTAGCTGTAGAGTTACAAACGCTTGTTTACTTTTTGAAGAATTATCCACAATAAAACGCAGAGGAGATGACCTCTGCGTTTTATTATTGTTTTTTCTTTGTGAATTTAACTAAGATAAGGCGAAGTGCCAAATTAAAATCAATTGTTGCCATAACTGCAAATAGTATTGTCCACATATTCCAGATTGTATCTGTTACGTTCGTAATGGCGAAGCGTGTAAAGATACATCCAAGAAGAAAGTACAATGCAGCCATGAACAATGGTGAGTTTCTCATACTAAAAATCCTCCGATAAAGCCTTGCATTTTTTCAGCTTCTTTAATCATTTCTTGAATTTGCTCATTGCTCATAAAAATTTGTCCAATAGCGACTAATGTATTCATTGCCACATGGGCTGCTATAGGAACGATAATGCGTTTCGTTTGTACATATAAAAAGGCGAATACGAGCCCCATAGAAGTGTATACCAATAAGTGAGTAAAATCAAAATGAATCGCCGCGAATACTAGTGAACTAATGATAGCAGCAACAAAGAAATTAAATCTCTTATAAAGTGTGCCAAATAAAATTTTTCTAAATACGATTTCCTCTAAGATAGGTCCGATTATAGATACAACAATGAGGAACCAAGGTGTCGTTCTTGCAATTTCCATCAGCTTCATTGTATTTTCCGAACCTTGTTTAATTCCTAGTAGACGCATTTCGATCATACCGGCAATTATTTGGGAAGAGAAAGCTAAGAGAATACCGATTATAATCCAACCAACTGTAGCTGGGATCGTAACACGCATTTTATCTAAATGCCTGTCACGAATATCTATTCTAAGTAACCAAAGCACGATACATAATGCAACAAAGAAGCTAATGATTGCCCAATGTCCCGTTATGATTTGACCTTTTTCCTCCATGGTAAATCCTCTATTATCATAGAGTCCTGTTTTTAGGAGTAGTGGTAAGCCAACAATTCCAGATAACTGCATTAAAATGTATGTAACGATAATCCACCAATATTGTTTCTTCAAATGGTTTAACCATCCTTTCTAACTCTAGTGTATGAGATAAGGTAGGATAACATGTAAATATGCTACCTACGATATAAACTTTCATTTGAATTATATTTTTTTTGTAAATAAGTATTTGAAAATAAAATAGGAGACAGGAAAAAGTTGTACGTTTAGCGAAAACAACTTAGGGTGTCTTTCATATTGTAACATACAAGAAGTGGGAACAACGATTCATATAGTAAAGGCAGTAGAAGAAGTAATGATATATAGGAAAGTGCATAAAGTAATTTGCGAAAAAATTATGATTTTTTTACTTGCAAAAGAAATTGAGATTATTTATTATTAGAAGTGTGTTAGCACTCGTGTGACTTGAGTGCTAATAAATAAAATTTACATAACAAAATGAGGAGGTTATTGTTCATGCTAAAGCCATTAGGTGATCGCGTTGTAATTGAACTTGTTCAAGCAGAAGAAAAAACAGCAAGTGGTATTGTATTACCAGAAACTGCAAAAGAAAAACCACAAGAGGGTAAAGTTATTGCAGTAGGTACAGGCCGAGTGCTTGAAAATGGTGAGCGTGTTGCTTTAGAGGTAGCAGCAGGTGATCTTATCATCTTCTCAAAATATGCAGGTACTGAAGTGAAATACGAAGGTACAGACTACTTGATTTTACGTGAAAGTGACATTTTAGCAATTATCGGTTAATTATATACATTTTAAAAATCCAAGGGGGTCAATTATTATGGCAAAAGATATTAAATTTAGTGAAGAAGCACGTCGTTCGATGCTTCGCGGTGTCGACACTCTTGCAAACGCAGTAAAAGTAACGCTTGGACCAAAAGGTCGTAACGTTGTACTTGAGAAAAAATTCGGTTCACCACTTATTACAAATGACGGTGTAACAATCGCAAAAGAAATCGAATTAGAAGATGCATTCGAAAACATGGGTGCGAAATTAGTAGCAGAAGTTGCTAGCAAAACAAACGATGTAGCTGGTGACGGAACGACAACTGCAACTGTATTAGCGCAAGCTATGATTCGTGAAGGTCTTAAAAACGTAACAGCTGGTGCAAACCCAATGGGTCTTCGTAAAGGTATCGAAAAAGCTGTTACTGCTGCAATTGAAGAATTAAAAGCGATTTCTAAACCAATCGAAGGTAAATCCTCTATCGCACAAGTAGCTGCTATTTCTTCGGCTGACGAAGAAGTAGGTCAATTAATCGCTGAAGCAATGGAGCGCGTTGGTAACGACGGCGTTATTACTTTAGAAGAATCTAAAGGATTCACAACAGAATTAGACGTAGTAGAAGGTATGCAATTTGATCGTGGATATGCATCTCCTTACATGATTACTGATTCTGACAAAATGGAAGCAGTTCTTGATAACCCATACATTTTAATTACTGACAAAAAGATTTCTAACATCCAAGAAATCTTACCAGTATTAGAGCAAGTGGTACAACAAGGTAAACCACTTCTTATCATTGCTGAAGATGTAGAAGGCGAAGCGTTAGCTACATTAGTAGTGAACAAACTTCGTGGTACATTCAATGTAGTTGCTGTTAAAGCTCCTGGATTTGGTGACCGTCGTAAAGCAATGCTAGAAGATATCGCAATCTTAACTGGTGGCGAAGTAATCACTGAAGAATTAGGACGTGACTTAAAATCTGCTACAGTTGAATCTTTAGGACGTGCTGGTAAAATTGTTGTAACGAAAGAAAACACAACTGTAGTTGAGGGTATTGGAAATTCACAACAAATCGAAGCTCGCATCGGTCAAATCCGCGCGCAATTAGAAGAAACTACTTCTGAATTCGATCGTGAAAAATTACAAGAGCGTCTTGCTAAACTTGCGGGCGGTGTAGCAGTAATTAAAGTAGGTGCAGCAACTGAAACTGAGTTAAAAGAGCGCAAACTTCGCATTGAAGATGCACTTAACTCAACTCGTGCAGCAGTAGAAGAAGGTATCGTTGCAGGTGGTGGTACTTCACTTATGAACGTATACACAAAAGTAGCTTCTATCGTAGCTGAAGGCGACGAAGCAACAGGTATCAACATCGTACTTCGTGCACTAGAAGAGCCAGTTCGTCAAATCGCAATCAACGCTGGTCTAGAAGGATCTGTAGTTGTAGAGCGTCTAAAAGGCGAAAAAGTAGGCGTTGGTTTCAACGCAGCTACTGGCGAATGGGTTAACATGCTTGAGTCTGGTATCGTAGATCCAGCTAAAGTAACTCGTTCTGCACTTCAAAACGCAGCATCTGTTGCAGCTATGTTCTTAACAACTGAAGCTGTAGTTGCTGACAAGCCAGAACCAAATGCACCAGCAATGCCTGACATGGGCGGCATGGGCATGGGCGGTATGGGCGGAATGATGTAATTCCGTTCTCCCGAAAAACATCCACTTCTATATAGAAGTGGATGTTTTTTTATGCTTTTGAGCGCAGGAAAATAATTTCTGTAGAATTTTGTCGCTTTCTCTCTTGACCATACCGATACTTCATTGTTAGAATCTAGGAAGATAATATAAAACAATCCTTCATATATCCTCGATGATATGGTTTGAGAGTCTCTACCGGGTTACCGTAAACAACCTGACTATGAAGGCAGTGCGTCTTATATTTATAAAGAGCGGAAGACTATCTTTCTTTATAAAGCCAGACCCCTGCCTTTTCTTTGTCATGAGACTAGAGGCGGAGGACTGGCTTTTTTTATTATATTAGTAATGCTTTTCGCCAAATTGGTGAAAATATTTATATACGAGAACTAACGTTGGGGTGATTATTTTGAAGAAGCAGCATGATACAATTATCGTTTTAGATTTTGGGAGTCAGTACAATCAGTTAATAGCACGTCGAATTCGTGAGTTCGGTGTATACAGTGAACTTCATCCGCATACAATTACTGCAGAAGAAATTAAAGCAATGAATCCAAAAGGGATTATTTTCTCTGGTGGACCAAATAGTGTATACGGTGAAGGCGCATTACATTGTGATGAAAAAATCTTTGAACTAGGATTACCGATTTTCGGTATTTGTTACGGTATGCAGCTTATGACACAACACTTCGGTGGTAAAGTAGAACGTGCCAACCACCGTGAGTATGGAAAAGCTGTTCTTAAAGTAGAGAACGAATCAAAATTATATGCGAACCTTCCAGAAGAGCAAGTTGTATGGATGAGTCATGGTGACTTAGTAACTGGTTTACCTGAAGGATTCGTAGTAGACGCAACAAGTGAGTCTTGTCCAATTGCTGGTATGAGCAATGAAGCGGAAAACTTATACGGTGTACAATTCCACCCAGAAGTACGTCACTCTGAGCACGGTAACGATTTAATTAAAAACTTCGTATTCGGCGTATGTGGTTGTTCTGAAGGATGGAACATGGAGAACTTTATTGAAGTAGAATTAGAGAAGATCCGTGAAACTGTTGGAGACAAAAAAGTATTATGCGCACTTAGTGGCGGTGTAGACTCTTCTGTTGTAGCAGTATTAATTCATAAGGCAATTGGTGACCAATTAACATGTATTTTCGTGGACCACGGTTTACTTCGTAAAGATGAAGCAGAAGGTGTTATGAAAACATTTAGCGAAGGCTTCCATATGAACGTTATTAAAGTGGATGCACAAGAGCGCTTCATGAACAAGTTAAAAGGTGTAGAAGATCCAGAGCAAAAACGTAAAATCATCGGTAATGAATTCATTTACGTATTTGATGATGAAGCTTCTAAATTACAAGGAATGGACTTCCTAGCGCAAGGTACACTTTACACGGATATCGTTGAAAGTGGTACAGCAACTGCACAAACAATTAAATCTCACCATAACGTTGGTGGACTTCCAGAAGACATGCAGTTCAAATTAATTGAGCCTTTAAATACTTTATTTAAAGACGAAGTACGTGTATTAGGATCAGAACTAGGAATTCCTGATGAAATCGTATGGCGTCAACCATTCCCAGGCCCTGGTCTTGGTATTCGTGTATTAGGTGAAATTACAGAAGAGAAATTAGAAATCGTTCGTGAATCTGATGCGATTTTACGTGAAGAAATTATAAAAGCAGGATTAGACCGCGAAGTTTGGCAATACTTCACTGCGCTTCCTGGTATGCGTAGTGTAGGTGTTATGGGTGACGAGCGTACTTATGATTACACAGTAGGTATCCGCGCAGTAACATCTATCGACGGTATGACAGCTGACTGGGCACGTATCCCTTGGGACGTATTAGAGAAAATCTCTGTACGTATCGTAAACGAAGTAAAACACGTTAACCGTATCGTGTATGATATAACGAGTAAGCCACCAGCAACTATTGAGTGGGAATAGTATTGTAATAAAAAAGATCCATCTATCGTTCATGTATAGATGGATTTTTTTGTTTTTACCCTTAATACGAACGAAAATATAAAAATTTATAAAAATGTTCGTTTTTAAATTGACAAAACCACCTCCTCGAGTTAATATGAGTATGTAATTCAAACGAAAAGTGAATATTATGCCGTCGTATAATATCGGGGATATGGCCCGAAAGTTTCTACCTAGCTACCGTAAATGGCTTGACTACGAGGCGTTTTGATAAAGATGAGGGGAAACTTGTCTTTATTCATAGAACGCTTCCATGTATATGCAATGGAAGCCTTTTTTATTTTTATAGATAAAAGAGGGCTAGGGGAAATACGGCGAGTAATCATATAACGGGGGAAACGTAAGATGAAACGCTATTTTCAGTTTGATGAACTCGGCACAAATTATAAAACAGAGTTCATAGCAGGTTTAACGACATTTCTATCTATGGCTTACGTACTATTTGTCAATCCTGCTACGCTGTCGCTTGGAAATGTTAAAGGATTACCGGCAGGTACAGGAATGGATCCAGGTGCAGTATTCGTTGCTACAGCATTAGCAGCGGCGATTGGTTCGTTAATTATGGGGATATTTGCGAAGTATCCGATTGCTTTAGCGCCAGGTATGGGAATAAACGCGTTCTTTGCTTATACAGCGGTGTTAACGATGGGAATTCCGTGGCAAACGGCAATTGCTGGAACATTAATGTCAGGTATTATCTTTATTATTCTTACTGCTTCAGGTATTCGTGAAAAAATCATTAATGCAATTCCAGTAGAGTTAAAGTTTGCAGTAGCGGCGGGTATTGGATTATTCATTGCCTTCCTTGGATTCCAAAACGCTGGAATTATCGTAAAGAATGATGCTGTTCTTGTTGGGTTGGGGGACTTAACAAAGGGCACAACGTTACTAGCAATCTTCGGAGTTGTTACTACAATCATTTTCATGATTAAAAAAATAAATGGTGCAGTTTTCTACGGTATGATCCTTACGGCGATCTTAGGAGTAGCGACTGGATTAATTGATACACCAAAAGCTGTAGTGGGAGCAATACCGAGTCTAGAACCAACGTTCGGGGTAGCATTAACTCACTTTGGAGACATTTTCACTGTTGAAATGGCGATTGTTATTATAACGTTCTTCTTTATCGATTTCTTTGATACAGCAGGTACGCTTGTAGCGGTTGCGAATCAAGCGGGATTAATGAAGAACAATAAATTACCACGTGCAGGTAAAGCGTTATTTGCAGATGCGATTGCAACTGTAATTGGTGCGATTTTAGGTACATCAACAACAACGTCTTACATTGAATCGTCTGCGGGGGTAGCAGCAGGAGGACGTTCTGGATTTACAGCGGTTGTAACAGCAGGGTTCTTCTTACTGGCACTATTCTTCTCACCACTATTAAGTGTTGTGACACCAGCTGTAACAGCGCCAGCATTAATTATTGTAGGAATCTTGATGGTTTCATCTTTAGGAGAAATTGATTGGAAGAAATTCGAGATTGCAGTGCCAGCGTTCTTTACTATCATTTCAATGCCACTTACGTATAGTATCGCAACAGGAATTGCAATCGGGTTTATCTTCTATCCAATTACAATGGTTGTGAGTGGTCGTCGTAAAGAGATTCATCCAATTATGTATGTTATGGGAGTTTTATTCGTACTATATTTCATCTACGTTCGTAAATAAAAGGGGTTTTTTGAAAGGTCTAGACTTGAGGGGAGTCTAGACCTTTTTTGCGTCTTCAGAAAATCTTAAGGATTTCCGAGCGTTTTTCTTCAGAAGTTTTCTTATAATAGAAGTTAGGGATTAAAAAAGTGATGGGGGAGATAGTATGGCCGGGGAAACAATACTTGTCGTAGATGATGAAAAAGAAATTAGGAACCTTATTACAATTTATTTAAAGAACGAAGGATATAAAGTACTGCAAGCAGGGGACGGAGAAGAAGGGTTACGTATATTAGAAGAAAATGAAGTGCACTTAGTCGTATTAGATATTATGATGCCGAAAGTAGATGGTATTCATATGTGTATGAAAGTAAGGGAAGCGAAGGAAATGCCGATTATTATGCTTTCGGCAAAAACGCAAGATATGGATAAAATTTTAGGATTAACAACAGGTGCAGATGATTATGTAGCAAAACCGTTTAATCCGTTAGAGTTAATCGCAAGAATTAAATCTCAGCTACGTCGTTATATGAAAATGAATGGCTTTGCTATTCAAAATGAGGACGAGTTAGAAATTGGAGAGATGAAAATAAACATCTCCACTCATACAGTCATTGTGGATGGAGAAGAAGTGAAACTGACCCCGAGGGAATTTTCAATTTTAGAATTACTAGTCCGTAATCCGGGGATGGTCTTTAGTGCGGAACAAATTTATGAAAAGGTTTGGAACGAAAGATCTTTCCAGTCGGATAACACGGTAATGGTTCATATTCGGAAAGTGCGTGAAAAGATTGAGGAGAATCCAAGGAAGCCAATATATATAAAAACAGTATGGGGAGTGGGGTATAAGATTGAAAAAGATATTTAATCCATTTACTTATGTTAGGAAAATTCGAGAATTAATTGGAAAGATAGTGAAGAGTGTGAAACGGAGTATACGAATTCAACTTATTACTGCGTTTACTGCTTGTGCGTTGTTAGGGATTTTGTCAGCGAAGGCAGCAGCACCGTTTTTTGAGAATGCGAATCGAGAGGCGACGATCGATTATCGGGTTGGTATGGAACAAATTAATCAACAAGCTCAAAGCGTCGCAAATAGTTCGGTTCATGAAAATAAATTAGAAGCTATATCAACTATGATTGAAATAGAGAATCAAAATTTAGAACAAAACTCTAGAGCTTTAAAAGTATTGGTCACTGACGAGAGCGGTAAAGTTTTATATAAAACGAAGCAGGCGCAAGAAGAGCAAATTGATTTGCATAATACAATTCGTAATGCATCATCGTTTGCGATTAATTATATGAATGGTAGAAAAGAATTTGAAAGTACGAGAAAAGAATTTATAGCTTTTGCACCTATTACAATAGAAGATAAGAATTTATACATGTTTGTTAGTGGGATTCCAGAAGGTGAAGTAATATATGATACGCAAGAAGGACCGTTTCCGTTTTTCATAGGTGTACTTGTATTTATTTTCTCTTTCTTCTATATAACAAAGAGAAAGATGAAGCAAATTGAAGCGATGGCACAAGGTGTAAAGGAAATAGAAAAAGGAAACTTAGCGTACCGTATTGAGAAAAAAGGTGAAGATGAGATTGCGTCATTAACTGAGAATATTAATAATATGGCGGAAGAGCTTATGAATAATATAGAAAAGGAACGTAAATTAGAGAAGCAAAAGAATGAGCTTATTACGAATGTATCACACGATTTACGTACACCACTGACTTCTATAATGGGTTACTTGCGATTACTTCGAGATTCTAAATATGAAAATAAAGAACAACATGATGAGTATACGAGAATTGCTTTTGCAAAGTCGGAGCAGTTAAAGAATTTAATAGAAGATTTATTTGAGTATACGAAGTTAACGAATGAACAAGTTGTATTAGAAAAACAGGAAGTGTGTGTAAATGAGTTACTTGATCAATTAATAGAAGAGTTAGTACCACAAGCGGAAGAGCATGGCCTTATGTTTGTTAAGAAGTTTCCTGAGGAACGTGCATATGCGATGATTGATTCGGAAAAGATGGTTCGTGTATTCGACAACTTACTAATGAATGCAATTAAGTATAGTAAAGATGACGGAGAGATAAAAGTTTCTCTTCAAAGGCAGCGCAGGAACATACAAATTGTTATTGCGAATCATAGTGAAGAGTTTACGAGAGAAGAGTTAGGGAACTTGTTTGAACGGTTTTATAAGAAAGATCAATCTAGAAGTAGAGTAACAGAAGGTTCGGGGCTCGGATTAGCTATTGCGAAAAGTATTGTTGAGTTGCAAGGTGGTAGTATTCGAGCTGAGTATGAGGACGGGATCGTTCAGTTCATCGTTTCATTACCAATTATAGAAAAATAATAAATGAATAGAATGTTATAGGATAAAAAGGCTTATTTTAAAAGAATAAGCCTTTTTATATTTTTTTAGAAAAACATATTGACGATTAGAGTTTAGAGGTGTAATATAAAACAAGTCGCCGATAGCAACAACGCAGAAAGCGACAAACGAAATAAAAAACTTAGTTGACATTAACTAACGAAGATGTTAACATAAGGGAGTCGCAAATGAGCGGCAAACAAGTTCTTTGAAAACTGAACGAAACAAACAACGTGAACGTCAATTTTTATTTTTAGATGCTAGACAAACTAACTTTATTGGAGAGTTTGA
>NZ_PCOH01000052.1:0-16241 GCF_002976445.1 Bacillus sp. MYb56 | reverse complement strand
AGCTCATTCACTCTCTGATTCGTCGAAACGATTAAATCATTTACAGGTCCATGATTCCATGCAGAGGTTTGAACTGAAGTGAACGGAAGGTCTTTCCCATTAACCACTATTCTTGCCACACTTTGAGTTATGTCCACAACAATCCCCTCCACCATTACAAAAATCATCCTGTTTCTATACTCATATTCTTGATTGAAATTAAATGTTTAAGGCAAACCCCTATTTTTATTTCGACTCAGATACAATTTATTTTATAAAATAAAAAGCAGCGGATTCGCTACTTTAATTCTTCTTTATTCGCTTCTATTTCTTCTTCATTAAATGATTTTTGTACATCTCTTTTTAAATCCAATCCCTTATAAACAAGTTCCTTAAACTCTTTCATAAATAATGAATCCACTAATGGATCATTCACCACTTCCCATAACCCTATCAGTTCTGTATATTTAGGCGTTCCCATGAAATATTCATGTGATTTTACAGCTTCAAAGTGTCTATGAAATTCCCAATGACATTCTTCACATAGAGGAATAAGGTTATCATAATCATTTGTCCCACCTGTTTTTAACGGGATTTTATGATGCAGATGAACATCTGTTTTTGAAAAGCATTTTTCGCACATTTTAGGTTTCTTAGTCTGCTTCCAGTATTGCTTACTTATATTTCGGAATTTCTGCCGAAGCTGTTCATATTCCTCCATCATAATTCCTCCCCTTTTAATTCTTTCGCTTTCGCATAAATAGTAGAACGCGGAACACCTGTCATTTTTGAAATATCATTTACACTCAAACCATTTTCCTTCCTATTTAAAAATAAGTTCATGGCTTGTTTAACTTGCTTTTCATCCTGCCCTTTACGTCCCATATGTTTACCCATCGCTTTAGCCCTTTCTCGACCTTCAGCTGTTCTTTCATTGATTAAATCTCTTTCAAACTCAGCAATAGCCCCTAACATAGTAAACATCAATTTACCTGCAGGTGTTGAAAAATCAATTTGTTCTTTAAGAAACACCACCGCTATTCCTCGATCAGCTAATTGATTTACAATCTTATGCAAATCAAATATTGATCTGGCCAAACGATCTATTTTACAAACAACAAATTTATCTCCTTCTCTCATATACTCTAGTGCCTTTTGCAATTCTTCCCGATCACTATTAGCTCCACTGTACTTTTCAGAATATATTTTGTCACATCTATATTCTGTTAACCTTTCAATTTGTGCATCTAAGTTTTGATCTTTTGTACTTACCCTTGCATAACCAACGATAGCCATCCAAATCACCTCAAAATAGTCTAAAAGTCTTAAGAATTATATACTTTTATTTTAGACTATCTTTTAGACATTAACAACTATCTGTTTACAAAGTTTTTACCCTATAAATTTTAATTGTACAAAAGGGTCAACTTTTAGACATATAAACAAGACATTTATTTTCGTTAGTTATGGTTTGTTTTGTTGGACCTTTAATCGAATTGCAACTACATTCTTCGTATTTAATAAGTATTAATTTAGAAAACCCATAAACAAAAAAAGAGTGCTGCGAAGAAGCACACTCATTCAAAGGACTTTACTAATCTCGACGATTATCACGCTCACAGTCATGATGATGGTTACGTCTGCGACGGCATTCATCACAATCGCAGTCACGGTCGCGTCTACAACGACGGTCATCACAATCTCTATGTCTGCGTCTGCAGAACATTAAATCATCCCAAAATCTATTACAATCTCTGCAATGTCTGAAATTACAATTACATCCCATAAATATGATTACCTCCTCTTAACAATAGAATTCCTCATATTCTATGATTAAAAGTTAAAAACAGCTTGTTTATTAGTCTACTTTCTGCATTTTAAAGTAATAATATTATTATCTAATCTTCAAATTGCAAGTCTATTTCACCCCTTATCATCCCTTAACAACAAACAAGACGCCACCAGGATAACGGCAGCGCCTACGATAATTGCTATTGGTTTAATCACTACTTCACCAACAATCCTAATTCACGTAGGATTTCTGAGAACGAATAACCATACGCAAAACCTACAATACAAATTCCTGGAGTGCATCTATGTTCTAAATCTTCATTGTATGTTTTCTTATAATACGCTAGTTTAGAATCAATGTTATGTTTGTCGTTAATAATTACTTCATCGCTAGGAAATCCATCCATTTCAATTTGAACAGCTACATACTCTGCTCCTTCATTTACAGCTTCATTAAAACACTTTTCTAATTCCTCTAATGTTACACCCATCATTAACCTCCTATTTAAATGTCCATTTTGCTCAATAAAAAAGAGCATCCACGTCAGTAGATGCTAAAATATGAGAAGAGGATTTCCCCAATGAGCATTGAATAGGATATAAGCGGTTAGCTTGTCCTACACTATACTATATGATTTCCATATTAAAATGGTTCATCAAAAAGACACCTTATACAGGTGCCCTTTCATGAACATAGAGGTAACACTAAAACGCAGCAATAAATTTGATATCGTGGTGTCAATATCATTCTATGCTCGATATTCCCTAATATGCTTAATGGTTAATGTGTAATTTCTATATAACAAAGAAAAAAGCACCCGTTTTGGATGCTTTTTTTGTATTTAATCCTTCTTCTCTTTTACCACTAAAGAGAATACATTGTCCAAATTAACCATACGATCTCCAAATCTGAAGAATCTAGCTTCTCTTGCTTGTATAGAATTTTCTATAGCAGCAACTGTTACTGTCTTTTTATACTCAATTTCAAATTCGTGCTGTTTACCATCGACTGCTTCTATGCTTATTATAAATTTTTTCATTTACTTATTCCCCACCTCTCCCAATCTATCTATTCGACAGAAAAGAAGAATATCCTACAAAACAAAAAGCCATCACCGAAGTGACAGCTCCTGAAGGGGAAGAGAGAGAACAAATGGCAATAAGTATCTCTTCAAGCCTCTGGTATTCTAGATACTCTCAGTCTTCTCGTTTATACTCCGTAGAGTCGGCTACTTAATGTCATTTTCGCCAATGTCGAATTATAAAAGATTTATATCCAGACGCATATGTTTCTTCCTACGCCTTGTTTGAACCAACACATAAAACTGAGGGAAATGTTCAGCTGTATTGGCTCAAACAAAGAGCGGAAGCTCTCTGCTCGTTTAATCGTTTAAGAAGAACAGCCTGACTTATATCGGTGATTGTCGGTAGCAATTACTAATATAATTTAGACTTTCCTTCTTTTATGACATGCAGTTCATTCAATCAAACCATCATATCCAATTGGTGCCGATCTAGTTTTAACATAGAAATCAAGAAATCCACATGACAGGCGTGATTTTACTACCTATGAGTCCACAAACGAAAGGCGGTACGCTTATACACTCAATGAGAAGTAAAATATAAATAATTTCGGGAAGCTCTTATTCCCTCTAGCCTCCGCGTCACCGAGTAACGTTATTATAATGGGAACGCTATCCCCAAAACGTATTCTCTTTTCAAAGAACTGTTTATGGAAATAGCTTATAATTTTCACGTTTTTATTTAGTCCCCCAAAAAGTTCGCATTTTGTTCGCGGTTTTCAGATGATTCCTAGCGCTGTAGCAATCAACTTAACCGCACTCTGCTTCTTCTCATAGAAGTATGTCTTCTTGAGTAATAGATCGTGATAAACATCTGAATCCTTTACTCTCTCATTTGTCAGGAACTTTCGCTCTACAATATTACGCTCATCTTCATCTAATAAATTGTTAAGTGCCTTTTCAACCTGCTGCACCTTCCATTTACTCGTGTTCCTTGAATCACGTAGTTCCGGAAACAAGCTGATTCCTTCTTGCTCCACTTCATTACTAAATCGCATCTTGAGTGCCCTGTATTCCTTTAAAATGCTCACTACTTCCTTCTGTACTTTCTTATCATCGATATCTGGTAACAAAGATAATTGTCTCTCCAAGTTGGAATCCCTCCTATTTCAAATTTTGGTTTTTATATTAACATCAGGTACGTGAAATTTTAATATCTCATTGTTGAATAAGGGAAACATGCATAGCGAGTAGTCCCCACCATCCACTCTACATGGTTCCGTTATCCATTAAGCCTTTAATAATTTTCGTTTCTTGTTGACCATCTTCTCTTTTGTTGCTTCAATGTTATTCGTTACCTTTTTATGGTCCTGATCAAATTGAATCATGCCATCTATTACCGGTGTAAATCCTTGCTCATCGACGTATTGCAAGTAATCAACTGGCGCTCGTTCCGTCTGATCTACTAAGTACCCATAAATATCAAAGTCTGCTCTTGGTATCGACTTCTTACCTTTTGGTTGATGAGACATCCTTACATAAGATTGAATGACTGATAATGGTACCACGAATACTGACTTGTCTTTGCTAAACTCAATAAGGAAGAAACAAATCGCTCCCATCTTCTCTACCTTCTCTAGATAATCCAATTGGTGCTGCGCAATGTTCTTTAAATCAAATCGTGTAGCATTCTCTGTAGACTTCGCTTCAAACGCAATAGCTCGTCCCTTATACACGCCATCATAGTCTACTGTACTGTTAGCTTCATAGAATCCATTTAATACACGACCTCCTTTACTTTTTAACACCTTCACAGGAGTTGGACGCTTGTTTATAAACGCCACTCCCCCTCTTTGATACATTTCGTTCGATAGATTAATAACCTTCTCAAATGCCATTCCTCTGTTTCCTAGTCCAATAGTTATTCCTCGCTTTCTACTTGTAAATTTCTATTTCAATTGAATATGCAATATTTCATATTTTATTATTTTAATATCCTTTTATTAACTATCATTTTCTAGTTAATCATTAATATACATTGATAAATCAACGTTTGTAATTTAATTCCTTATATTAAACCCGGAGAAAATACTTTTTTAACACTATATTCAAATAACTGCATTGGAATTTCTTGTTCTACACATCTATACGTGTTTTATGTATTATATAGCAGAAGAGTAAGGTAAGAGTTACTCTTTGCCATTTTAGGAAAGGTTCTGTTGGAGACAACAGGGCCTTTTTTGTTCGAATTTCAATAAAACAATTCTTAAATTCCGTCTCATTGGAAATAACTATATAATGAAACTGATTAAATATTAGGAGTGCTGTTAATGTCTGATATAATCCGTCTCTTAATTATCATGCTGATTGCAATCTTTTTATTTTCCTCTATAATAATGGAGTTTAAAAAACCTCAAAAAAGCGTGTTTTGGTTCTCAATTGAAGTCTTGTCTCTCCTCGGTGTTTTACTGCTAATAAAAGAATTTTTCATCAATCATATAACATAACCTCCCGAATAAAACTCAATATTCCGTCAATACTATAGATGACATTAGATTTTTCTCCTTGTTCCCCCTTGGAGAAGAGCAGTTAGTTTTTGCTAACTGCTCTTTTATTTATGACAAAGATAAGATTCTTTAGAATGATTCTTCTTTATTTCTCAATATAAGGAGCCTTGGATTTTTATTAACACTCCTGTAGTATATAAACAAAGAGTAAGGTAAGAGTTACTCTTTTCCATTTTAGGAAAGGTTCTGTTGGAGACAACAGGACCTTTTTTCGTAAAAGGATTATTTTGTTATGTTTTCTAACAAACTTCATTTCAAAATTTTCAGATCCAGATGAACCTCTAGACGCATACACCATATAAAAATTTAAATACTTCTTAATAAAGCAGGTGAAAACTATGCCATCTGTTGTTGGAAATCTGGTTGTACAAAATAGTAATGGTTCTTTCAACTTAGGCGATTTTTACAACGTTTCTCCAAAGGAAAATACGAAGGCTTATAATGGTTCAGGATCATCCAATGTTGCTTTAGTTGCCAATACCTTTAGCGGTGTTAGTGCAACAAACACATACGATTCTGATGTTGCAGGCCAAAACCAAGTTGGGATAGTCTAGAATTGTTCATTTTCCTCTTCCTCCCCTGAATAAAACTCAATATTCCGTCAATAATATGGATAGGCGATAGCCAGAACTCATTTAATGAAGTCCCTAACCTTTCTCCTTTCCCCCTTGGAGAACCAGCCGAGCAGTTAGCTTTTGCTAGCTGCTTTTTTACAAATACTAATTAATTTATCCAAGCACATTTTGAAAAATCCCGTATGATTTGGTGTATCCTTTCTTTTAAGTGAATGAACTCGTAACGAGAGCACTTTATTAAGTGCTCTTTTCGTGTTTCAAATACATACAAAATGAATTTTTTGTTTAAAACCATCCTTATTTTTAGCTATAGTCTTACTAACACTTTTGTGTTAAAATCCTCTAGAATATTGATCTTTATATTATTTTTTGGAGGATTTATGAATAATCAAAACAACAATGGAACAAACAACATCAGTAGACTATTGGCAATTTTTCTAATAGTATCACCACTATTAATACCTATTGTGCTCCCTACAGCTATAATTGTAGGAATAAAACAATGGATGCCTGATGACGTTGAATATCCAAGTATAATATCACTATTGACATTATGTATTGGATTTTTCATAGTAGGAATCATCTTCTCTTTAGTATTACGAGTATTCAAATTATCTGAGGAAAAGCTAAAAGAATTAGGTTTCTTAGGGTTTACAATTTCAATTGTTAGTACCTTCCTGACGATGTATGTCGGATATTTTTGGCTAGCTAATCTTAATTTTACAACTGTGAAATTAACACCTCATGCTGTATTGATTTTTGCTATTTTATCTACGGTTCTTCTAGAGGCTATCTTTAAATTAATCGATAAATTTGATACCTCCGATGAAAGAGAATCAATAAATTAAAATTCAGCACCCCTTATCCAAGAGCACATACTCAAATGTGCTCTCTTTTATTTACTTATTAAACTAGCGTTTTTGTTCTAAATGATACCCTCATTCATTAGGACACATTTACCAGTATTTTCACCAAAAAATTCATGATATCGTTAATTAGTCGAGTACGTCATTACTTGACGATTACCCTTAGGAGCCCCGCAGACAATCGGGGTTTCTTTTATTTAAATAAGGATTTTGTTAAAATCTTACATACATTTAGCTTTTGATATATAATGGAAATATCTATATATTAGGAGTGTTAAAAATGTCAGAAACCATAATAATCTGCCTATATATTGTTTTCGGTATAAGTGCAGTATTGGGCTTAATTAAAGAATTAAAAAAGCCAAAGAAAAACCAATTTTTGATTTTATTTGAATCTCTAATTTTGATAGGAGCTATATTTCTAGTAGCTAGTATCTTCATCTAAATTACATAACGAGAACAGCGGAGCAGCTAGCGAAGGCTAACTGCTTTTTTATTAAATAACGCTTTTATACAGTTTTGTTACCGCATGTCATCACGTTGTTCTATATAGTTCAGTAATTCTTTTGAGCTTCGTTCGATTTCTTTCGTCAAATTCGAAATGCCATTCTCTGCTTTTTCTTCTTCAATATGTCCTTCCTGTGACAAGTGAAACAGCATTTCTATCTTAGCGACCATTTCTGCCGTATACCTTGCGTAGTCTCTTACATGATTAATTCGATATTGGTTTAATCCATGTTTGTATTTCATCTCTCATTCCTCTTTTCTTAACAAAATTTAAATTCGGTCTTACTTCACTCCTATAGATCCGAATCCGTTTTCTCCTCTTTGGCCGTCCACTTCAACAAAACTCGCTGTTTTCACTGGCGCTATGACACCTTGGGCGATACGTGTACCTCTTTCGGTTTGTCCTTTAATAGTCACGCTCACTTTAACAAAATAACCAGTTGGTGTTTGTAAATATGGAACCTTTATCCCTTCCACATTTGGTAATGGAAATTCATGAATTTCGGCAGAGACATTGGGATCTATCTTCTTAACTTCAGCCCACGCACATGCCCAAGTGAGATATGATAAGTTAGCCTTTTTCTCTAATTTGTCATTCACATTTATGTCGTATAATTGTTAGAAAAGTGTTTTATCACTCATCCTATTCTCACGCCTTCACTCTGACGTAATGTAATTCCATCCCACTGCATTTCCTCTTTAACAGCTGCAAGTAATGATTTCTTATCAACCTTTGCTGGTTGTGGAACCATGTATTCCGGTGGAACTACAGCATCTAGTGCGATATCTAAGCTTGCTGGGTTCTTCTGAATACCAACTGTTACGATTGTTCCTTTGATACGCTTTACTTCTAATAAAGTCATTTTCTGATAGAGGTAATCTTTTAAGCTCTTACAATTGTTTTCTACCGCTCTCCTACGTTCTGCTAATCGCTTTTCTTCTCACTTGATAGCTTCTGTGTCTGCTTCAAGGTTGCGAATCAGTAGAGCAAGGTTTTGCGCTTTATCTTGAATACTTTCTTCAATAGCTTGTAATCTACCTTCTAATGCTGATGGACCTACACCATCCTCAATCATCATTTTTACTTCGTTATAGTTATTTGTTAAGTCGTAAAGTCTCATAGTTTATTTCCCACCTAGAATGGCATTCTTCCATACGCTTGACCTGTTAAAACTGTAATTACATAATCAATATCTAACTTTTTAAGCTTGTCCTGTTCTCAGACATCTTTTTTAATTCTTCAACCGCATGAGCCACTTGTTTAGGTAAAAAGTCTGTCATATTCTAACTCCTCCTTGTTCTTAGGAGAAAACATTTGATATAATGTAATTAGCGTAATTACATGTATTTTCTCCAAACCGTCCTAGGGGTAGGGCGGTTTTTTATTTTGTTTTGATGTTTCGCACATCGGAATATCCAGGAACCCATTTGCTAGGTGGGGGGTACCATTAGATTCCTGAATATATCAACAAGCGAAGACTTGTCCTATTGTTCATAATTCCGTAACACATTTACATGAGTTCCTGTGTTACACTAAGCTCATTCGAAGAAGTCATTCGTTATTTATTGAATCAACAATTCTTAATATCCCTTCCCCTGCCCTAGCTCCCCTGCTAGGGTTTTGTGTTTTCTCTCGACTCTTTTGGGATTTCTAAAAGAGCATAGAACGTATTTCTTTTAATCGTTTCCAACAATCGAAAGCTTCATGAGGCGTATAGCCTTTTTCTTCAACTAATCTCGCTAGCCCAGTGATTATTAACTTTTGACCGAAACTACCCAAATTCAATTCATCTTTATTCATTTTCCATTCTCCTTTGTTCATAATTTCGTAACATCTATATATAAAGTTTGTATGAATTATGTGTTACACTTTGTACATTCCAAGAAGTTCTTATAGAATCGACAACTCGATGATCTTAGTACTGCCCTGCATCCTCTGCAGGGCTTCCCTCATTTATCTAGAGTTATATAATGGTACTTCACGATGACTTTCACGCTTTTATGTAACCCAGAAGATGAGAGAGAAAAAGAAAGCTTGGGAACAGTTAGAGATGTATGTTACTTATATGCAAAATAAAAAGAATGGCTAATCAAAGAAGACTACTTAACGTGACAGTCTTCTTTTTTATGTATTTGATTTTCCTTATAATATTCATCTAGATATATTTTAAAAATATCTTCTGCTTTAATCGGAACCCCATGTTTCAAACCCCATTTCACCGCTTCCCTAACTCATTACTCTTTCGTCATCATAAATTCCCCCTGCATCCTCTTTGTAGTTTGTGATTTTTCCGAATATATCAATTTTTACTTAAATTAAGAAAAAAGAATTTCCCCAGAAAGCACGAAAACGAACGTACATTCTTGTCATCCGTGCTGTATTATTTAAATATTTTCTTATTCCTACACTATTATTCAGTAGTTTACATTCAAATCCTCATAAATATTGACTTCAACCAAATTACCCTAATATCCTCAAAATTTTAAACAAAAGTATACATTCAAAACAATATAAATAAAGAAATCGAAAGACTCAAATCAAAAAAGATATTTCTACTTTAGGTATGATTACTTTATTTCCAAAAACTAAGGATTTGAAATCTTTTTATAAAAAATAAAAAAGGTAAAGGGACCAATATGTCCCTTCACCTTTTCCTATACATGCATTGCTAATTTAAATTCAAGCCATTTGCCTTGAGTCAAGTTTATGTTTGTAAATCTTTGCACCAGAGTCGTTTCCGTACCCCCTATTGATTCACTTCTTTTGCTACAAGAGCAGCATAAGCTTCTGCACCTATTTTCGTTAAATGTACGCCATCTGGTTCAAAGTACGCCTTATTTCCAGCACTTGCTGAATACCAATCAACTAACACCACATTTTTGTAAGATGATGCTGCTTCTTTTAGCTTCTCATTCACCAACGATTCCCACGGACGTGGTACCCTCGTATTGATTAATATAATTTTACGTTCATTCCCGATTACTTCTATCAATGATGCTAATTGCTCCTTGGTAAAGGCTCCATTTGTACCTAATCCAATAATGACATTACTTCCTAAATTCCCCTCATTCTTTAGCTGTTCCACAGCAAGGATTGCCTGTGACATTTGCCGTCCTATTTTCGCATCAATCCTAATATTAGGAAAAGCATTTTTTAAATACGGAGTAATATCAATCATGATTGAGTCCCCTACAGCTGTAACTGTTAGAGGATCTTTAGGCTGTGCGGGATTCTCTTCTTTTTGTTCTTCTTTATTCTGAGGTGGTTCATCGGCTGGTTTTTCCCAAACTGCAACTGGATGTTTAGCCTGTTCTTCTTGCACTGCTTCCACCTTATCTTTTTGAGTATTCTCCTTTTCTTTACTAGCTGTTGTTAATCCAAAAGTAGCTATCGAAGAAATGAATACTGCACATATTAAAACTAACTTACAACTTAAAGTTAAGTTTCTTATTTTCAAGTTCTTAATCCGAATATTCTTCAATGCGCCTTTTCGGATTGGATTTTCAATAAACTTCCACGAAATTTGTGCAACAATTATAATAAGAAGAAATTGAAGAATGGCTCTTGTAAACGAAAACTCCCCAGTATTTACCTTCGGAGTCGTCAATGTAATAATCGGATAATGCCAAAGATATATCCCATATGATCGTACCCCCATCCAACGCAGTGGTCTAAATCTCAAAAATTGTGCGATTCTGCTAGCCGGATGAGCGAGGTTAGCGACTAACAAGGCAGTAGCAATTGATAAAAGAACCATTCCCCCACGGTATAGAAACGGCTCATATTGATTCGTCTTCCAAAACATAGTGAGAATGATGATAAGAGCAACTCCCCCAATGATATCAAGAATAAGACGTGCTTGCGGAATAATTTTACTCGCAAGCCTACTGCTTGGCCAAATTAAGGCAAGTGCCGCTCCAATTAGTAAAGAAAAAGCCCGTGTATCAGTACCGTAATAAATTCTACTCGGGTCAGTGCCTGGCTCATATAGGATTGCCATTGCTAAAGCGGAAGCAATCGCTCCTAGACAAATAAATAAGATCATGCGTGATTGTTTTTTTATGTAATAAAACCCCAAACTAATGACAAATGGCCAGACCACATAAAATTGTTCCTCAACAGCTAACGACCAAAAGTGATTTAGCGGGGAAAGCTGACTAAAGCTATCAAAATAAGATAATTTATGATAAATATACCACCAATTACTAAAATATAATAAAGCAGCTAGTGAGTCTCCTCGCATTTTTACAAGTAAAGAACTATGAAAAATTGTAATCCATGCTAAGGTGACGATGAGCATGATAAGCATTCCAGGAAGTAATCTCCTTGCCCTACTGAGCCAGAATTTCTTCAAATCAATTCTCTTATTATTCTTCCATTCTATAGCCAGAATATCTGTAATTAAATAACCGGAAAGTACAAAAAATACAGTGACACCTAAAAATCCACCGGGCATCCAATTAAAATTGATATGATACAAAATAACACCTAGTATGGCTAGGCCCCTTAGACTGTCCAATCCAACCATATAGCGACTATTTTTCTTTAATGGTTCGGGCATTCGCAGTCACCCCCTATATTCATCTAAAAATTCTGCAAATACTTTTACTATAAAAACCTATTAATTTCATTCCCTCTAAAAAGTATGAACTATTTCCAAATATAAAGATTACAAAAATATTACAAAACTCATTAACAAATAAACTTACTTTTTATGATTAGATACACAGCAACTAGAATTTTATCACGTTATTTAGTTTCATAAAATAGTTTTATACATAAACCTTTAGGTTCTGGTGCAAAAAATACTGTCATTGTGTACACTGAAAATATTCATAAATAAAGGACGTGTACGACAATGAAAAAACCAGTGGATTTTAAATGGAAGCATTATGAACCGGAGATTATTCTATTAGCAGTTAGATGGTACCTCCGGTACAGTTTAAGTGGTTCTGGTGCAAAAAATCTCTTAAACTTGGACATACTGATACTATCAATCTAGAAAAGGGATGGTGTTCAGTGTGAATAAGCAAAACTCGTTCAAATGGAAGCACTATCAGCCTGATATTATTTTGCTAACAGTAAGATGGTACCTACGGTACAATCTTAGTTTTCGTGATTTAGTGGAAATGATGGAGGAGCGAGGTCTGTCCATTGCTCACACTACCATCATGCGATGGGTACATCAATATAGCCCTGAGTTAGACAAACGAGTTCGACGCTATTTAAAGAAAACCAATGATTCTTGGAGAGTCGATGAGACATATGTAAAAGTCAAAGGGAAATGGATGTACCTGTATCGTGCTGTGGATTCTGAAGGAAATACCATCGATTTTTATCTGAGCAAGCATAGAAATGCTAAATCAGCCAAGCGCTTCTTGAAGAAAGCCTTGGCTTCCTGTCATTCCGTAACACCTCGAGTGATTACAGTCGATAAGAACTCAGCATATCCTGTTGCTATGAAAGCATTACATTAAGAAAAAAGCATGCCGATAGGTGTGAAGTTGAGGCAAATTCGGTATTTAAATAACATTGTGGAACAGGATCACCGCTTTATCAAGAAACGCATACGTACTACGTTAAGTTTAAAGTCCTTTCGGACTGCCAAATGGATCATTGCTGGGATTGAAGCCATGCATATGATGAAAAAAGGACAAACCTCTAAAGAGAAGTCTGTCCAAAATCAAGTGAACCTCATTCATCAACTATTCGGTATTCTAGCATAAAAGCGGATTCCGTTAAGAATCTCTTTACTTCTTTATATCTTCAAAAAATGTTTGCAACAGAACCCCTAATAATCCAATTCAATCTCATAACTACTTGGTCCAAAATGACTATTTGTTTATTAACGCCATCACGATACTCATCACTGTCAATTCTCAAAAAGCCATTTCGGACCCGTTTTAAATTAGATAGTCTTCGTTCTGAATCGTTTATGAGCTGTTGAATTTCTTCACACTGCCAAAATCACATACGGTGTTATACACTCTTTTACATTAGAAATCTCAGTCCAAAGAACACCTTTCGCACTTTTCACTATAACCTTTCATATATTGTATTATGCTTGTCTATCACGTGAGATCGTTACTCACGTTATCTGGATTACAGAAAGGAGTGAAAAAATGTTCTCATCTAGTCATAGATTTTCTAACTTTAATTGTGAAGCACAAGCAGCTAGTACACTACCTGCCCTTGGTTTTGCCTTTAATGCTACTGCACCTCAATTTGCAACATTATTTACGCCACTACTATTACCTAGTACAAGCCCAAACCCAAATCTTACTGTTCCTGTAATAAATGATACAATTAGTGTTGGAACCGGTATCAGAATTCAAATAGCGGGTATTTATCAAATCAGTTATACATTAACAATAAGCCTTGATAACTCTCCTGTTGCACCAGAAGCAGCACGCTTTTTCTTGACACTAAATTCACCAACTAACATTATTCCAGGTTCAGGAACCGCAGTCCGTTCTAATATTATTGGCACTGGTGAGGTAGATGTGTCCAGCGGTGTCATTCTTATTAACTTAAACCCTGGTGATCTAATTCAAATTGTACCCGTTGAAGTAATTGGTACAGTAGACATTCGCGCTGCAGCGTTAACAGTTGCACAAATTCGTTAATAAAACCACAATGCTACCCAATCAATATTTAACTTTTCTCCTGCTCCCAGAACATATCTATATATCTTTTCTACTAAAATAGTGTTTTGCGGATTTGTCACACACTTAAATCGACCAAGCATATTTTATTGTATGTTGAACATCCGGTCATACAAATCTACGCTTTCATAAGAGCATACTTATATGTATGCTCCTTTTATTTGCTATTCAAATAACGCTTTTATAAAGAATTATTGAGGCATATTCATCGCCTTTTTTCATATATTAAAGTGTCAAAGAAAAACGAATGGAGGATACAAGTGACAAACCAACACATTTACGACTTCATTATGAAATATGCTCGAGGACCTCATTTCCATCAAGATTTCCCCATAATATTATTTTGGAGTCAAAAAAGCGGATGTACTTCACTTGCTCATTGGTTTTTTTATCAAATCAACTTGTTTAAGGAAGCAATAAAGTATAATCCATTCATCCATAATTACGAATATGATATATACAAAAATTCAGCTTACTACTTTACAGGACTAGCTAATGCATTAAATACAAACGAAAAGCAGACATATAAACTTGTAAGAAATCCTTATAAAAGAACAGTAAGTTCATTCCTCTCTCTAATCGCTCCATTACATATTGAACATCCAGAATGGAAGCCAATCCGACGCTTTTTATACCACGATGAAAATTGTAATAAAAAAATCTCCTTTAAACTCTTCCTATATTACTTAAAAGCACATATGACAAATTTAGATGAAGTGAACCCACACTATGTGCAGCAATATATACAAGATGAGGAACGCTATGTGACCGACTATATATATTTAGAAAACTTTTCTGATGAAATTGCTAAAATAGAAGACATTTAGGGGTTAAAAAAATCTCCTTTAGACTTATTAACCAAATCATGGCACCATCAAAGTGGGCGTACTATTTTCGAAGGAGATTATGTGGATGCTGACATTACTGATCCTTTATTTCCACGAATCCCAACATATAATAGTTTTTATGACACTGAAACTATTCAATTAGTTGAAGACATTTTCAATAAAGATTTCACTACATACCAATACCCTCTAACCCTCCTTTAAGAACTAAGCATTTTCTTAAAAGCTCTTTCATATCAAGTAACATTTTTATAAGGAGGTTTTTTTATTAATACTACTTTAATTTCCCATTTCTACAATGAAGAGTATCTACTCCCATGGTGGTTAATGCACCACACAAAACTATTTGATCACGGTATTCTTATTAATCGCGGATCTACTGATCGTTCAGTAGAAATATGTAGATTATTTGCACCTCATTGGGAAATCCGCAATTCAAAAGTCTTAGAGTTTGATGCCTTATTAGTTGATCAAGAAGTTATGGAAATCGAAAAAGAAATTACAGGCTGGAAAATGGTATTGAATACCACTGAATTTCTTTGCTGTTTTGATAAGGAAGCATTTTTTTCATCTCTTGCTACTTTAGGGCAAAACATGTATGCCATTAGGACTATTCTGATGGTGGATGATCCTACTCACGGTTATACCAATCCAAGATACGGAATTCCCCTTGTCAAACAGCGTTATCATGGGATAATACTCCACCCTAATCCACCTGCCCCTTACTACGGTGGTAGATTACTACACAATTATTTGTATGGTAACTATTGGGCAGGGCGGCATTGGTCACCTCATCTATTTATCGTTTACATGTATCCTGCTTTCGTTTTAAAATTCTTTTACAGCCCATGGAATAAAGCTATGAAAAAGCGAAAATTACAAATTGGCCCTACTCTTTCTAAACATAGCATCCAGCATGACTTAGGTACTCATCACCTGGCAACACTAGATAAATTAGAAAAAAATTATATACACTTTACAACCTCAACTACTGATCTTCGGTTAATCCCGGAATATCAAGTTTTATTTCCAGATTCAAGTCTTCCTAACTAGTAATACATCAAAAAACATTTTCAAACTTTTCATACACACAAAAATCCCCTTGCACTTATAAATCATCATATTACTGTAATTATCCAGATAACGATTTTGTTTAAACTTTACAAAATTCACCTACCCTATTAATGAGTTGCATGCTATTTTTACTTATAATTGTAAAATTTCTTGTTCATACCTTTTAGAGAAAACATCTTATGCCATTTGAATCGACCTCCAGCACATGACATTTGTACAGCCGTTTCTATAAAAGGAACGGTCTAATTTTATCTTCGTATTTCCCTTTTCGCTATTTATTAAACTAACGGGCAAGATATGTTAATCAATTCGCGAATACTTCAAATAATCATTAGCAAAGATTCTGCAT
>NZ_PCOH01000051.1:0-16328 GCF_002976445.1 Bacillus sp. MYb56 | reverse complement strand
TCAAAACAAAGACGTTAAAAATCTAAACCTACGTAAATGGGACTGCCCTTCTTGTCGTACACACCATGATAGGGATATTAACGCAAGTATCAATCTAAAGAATGAAGCGATAAGGCTTCTAACCGCAAGGACTGTGGAGATAGCCTAATAAATTAGAGTTCGATAGAACTCTTTACTTAGGAATCCCCCTCTTCTAAACGAAGTGAAAGTGGGGGGAGTTCAATGATTCTTGGACAGGCTTTTGGAATAGGACAATTATTAGGCGGCATTCTGTGTATTATTTTAGGAATCGTATCCTTTATAATTAAATAATTTGTAAGTAAAAGGAGCTAACATATATAGTTTAGCTCCTTTTGTTGTTATTAAGTCCTTTGGAAAGACTGCTAATTTTTTCTAGAAATAAACCTAGTTCTTCTTTATGTTTGCCAATCTTTTTTCATGTATTGAATGGCTTGAGACAGATACACAGTGTTCCATATACTGATTGCATTGATAATTATGTTTAATGCATTAGCACGCTGTAATTGAAACGATTAAAGGTAAGAAGATTCCATTCTGGAGCATATTAAAATATATAATAAATACATGCTAAAAAAGGAACCATATATGTTTTTTTATTTTATAAAGCAAAAAATATAGAGTGAATTTGGATATTTTTTGAATTAAATACAAAGGAAGGCTGCATAAACTGGCATTTTTTTTCTCACATATCTCAAAAACCAAGAATACTCTTTGTTTTGAGATATGAAACATTTTTAGCTTAGAATTAAAACTTGCTATCTATTAAAATATTAATCCAGTAATATAAATCTTAAATAACAGAAATAAATCTTTTTTAGTAAAAGATTCTGTGGCCAACCTAGATCGGTTTAATTCATGACGTTATCCATAACACAGATCTGAAAAACAAGAAAATTCCCTTTTTCATCTCAATGACATAAGAATACTATTCATTTTGAGATAAAGATTTGATGAAATTTTTAACTACCTATAATATATCTTATGTAAACTAATTTAAAGTAAGTTATGGTAAACATTGGTGTATCAAGTATTTTTGTCTAGCAACACAATACATGCCTCTCTTCATATAATTAATAGGCCCAATTCTTTTTGCAACATAACTTTTTCTATTAAGAAACTTTGTAATAGAACCTCTTTTTAGGTTCTAGTGTGAAAATAAAAGGATGTGATAATTGGTTTTTTCTGTACATCACAAAAAATCAATTATCAGATTCACCTTTAAACATTCTTAAGTATAATAACAATACAATTATACCAACGATAATTATCATTGCTTACAATCAATTCTGATGAGTATTTTGTAATTTCAATAAAAATCTCGTATGAAAATGTATTTTTGCTCATACATTTCAGATAATTGGAATCATGCTAGAATATAATCGTCTGATTTATCTGATTAATAAAATGTACTTCTATTTTTAAAACATTTGTTGATTATTGCAACAAAAAGAGAACCACTAGAAGTACAGTAGTTCTCTTTGAAATGTTATCTTCTTAATGTGATAAAGATTTTAGCTTTTATACAACATATGTTGATTAATTTTATCTCGGATTGCGCTTGCAATAAATTCTTCAATAGAACTGTTCGTTTCATTTACAATCTTTGTGATTGTATGGTATTCATTGCTTGTAATCGTTACTGACTTAGTCACACTGCTGCTATCTAAATACACGCTATTATTAACACGTCTTGTTAATTTTCCTTCTATTATATACGGGCTTAAACAATCAATCCATTCTACCTGCATTTGCATTGGTAATTGAATAATAGATTGACGAACATCAAAATACCAGAATTCATCTTCTTCAGAAACCTTTATATTTCGTGGTGATACATACTGTAGTACCAAATCAATTATTTGAAAAACATTACTACGTAATTGATCTGATTTAGGAAAACGAAATTTGACAAACCTTTGATGATGGCTTCTTGGTTTATCGGATAGAACATATGAAGGTTCATACCCCCTTTTTAGTGCATCTTCTAGTGTCATATTGTTTCCAAACTCATCAATAAGCACAATATCCCCGCGCTTCGGAATAGATATAATGCGTGCTAATTTATTACCTTCCATAAATTTTTGGAACAATACTACATTATACTTTTGTGAGAATGTATATAGAGTATTGGTCTGATTCAATTGCTGTACCAATCCATTTATTTCTTCCTCATGTACAAATTTAGTCTCACGATTACGATGTTTCTGTATAGAACAAGTCAAATCTCCTTGTTCTATCCACTTTTCAAGTTGATACATGCTCACATTATAATCTTTGGCTGCCTGATATAAGGTAATTCCTTCTGTCTCACGATCTTCTTTCAACTTTTCTATGTCTTCTCGCTTAAATAAAAAGCTACCATCTAAACGCCAGGTCTCTCGATTAATTGGATTTAATTGTTCTTGTTTCATAAGAGTAGTAAAAATGAAGCTACTAATTCCTAAATAAGCTTTTACTTCATTCGTATTCATATTCATTTCTTGTCTTTCAAACATATCTTTTCCTCCTATGTGTAAACTTCTGTTATCTGAAATCAATAATTTTATTATGTAAAGTTAAATTTCTAAAATATATAGTGCAAATTAATTATAACACAATCAATACTTAATTTATTTCTAAATATATATGAAATTAAAATTCAATTTCTAATTAAATTACCTTTTATGTAATTAGAAATTATATAAAAGGTAATTTAAAAAAATAAATAGATAATAACCATAGAAAATGTGAGTTTTTCTATGGTTATATAACACTTTCATTTTTATAAAATTTAATTTTGATATGTAAATAATTTTGAATGTAATTCAGTTATAATAATAGATACAAAAGAAATTAATAAGGAGTTGAATGACAATGAAATTTGAATTGATTACAATACATAGTGAAACTTCATTAGAAAATATAGAGAAACAAAAACAAAATTTCGCAAACATAATTGCATTATGGAATCGTGATTATATAAATGAAGCTGAATTTAAAAAGGAAAATAACGAAAGAGAAGATTCATATACATATGAGGGATTTTCAGATGAAGAAATATTGTACTACTACTTAAATCGGCAAACACATTTTGACCAAGAAAAACGTATAAAGGATGCATCCAGGACTCTATATGCACGTGATCTAAGCCAGTTCTATTTTTTCATCAAACAAAGCACAGAATTTCTGCAGCAAGATGTTAAAGATTATGTAATTGGCCAAGTTTGGAGGAACTTAAGAAAACGACATATCCGAAACTACCAAAAGTGGTTATCCCAGGAGGCAATCTCCTATCAATCAAAAGAAAAGTACAAAGTATCTACGATTAGTAGAAAACTTGGTGTAATCCGCTCTTACTTGAAATGGATGTATGAAATTCAATATATCCAGGAACCTCTTCATGTAGAGATTCTAAGTACGACCGTTAATAAACAACATAAACCAAAACGCGAGTTATCATATGAGGAAGTGAAGCATCTGCTTCATTACTATAAGGACAATGAAATCAATTACGCTTTATTATCGGTCCTGGCTACTACGGGATTACGTGTTGCAGAAGTCGCTCATGCCAAATGGGAAGATCTTGAGTATGACGCTATACGTGGACGTTACTATTTAACAGTTGATACAAAGGGAGATAATGAACGGATTGTTTCTATTAATAAGGACATTTTTAATCGTATTGTTGCATTTCGAATCCGGAGAAGGTTACCTGTAAACATTGGGACTAAAAATGGTGGGACTATATTTCAAACAAAGAACCATACTGCTTATAGAGAGAATTACTTGTCACAATATATTTCTAAAATTATTAAGGATACCAAGTTACTTTTTACAGAGAATATACGAATTACCCCTCACTTCTTTAGACATTTTTATGTACAGTACTTATATGATTATAAGGGGCTAGCACCTCATGTCATAGCAGCTGCAGTTGGCCATAAAAATGATAGAACTACAAAAGAAAATTACTTGAAGCAAAGACTTACAAAGGATAATGATGTAGGAAATTTAATCGGTGATGATGAATTTTAATATGTAATTAATATATAATAAATTCGAGATAGGACAAGGTTAAACAAATATCCCGTTTCACCTTGTCCGTTTGAATTGTTTTAAATATTTATACTGCATAGACTTCAATTTTTGTAGGATTAGAAAAGCGGCGTTCTAATTCTTTTTTGATTTTTTCAATCGCAAAGAAAGCTGAAGATGCATATACAGTAATCACTTTTTTTATAAAAGTATTACCTGTTATTAAAATGTATCTTACTGAATATGATGAAATCATACTCTCACCCTTTCATATATCTATTGTGTTTAAGATATATGCCGATAGGTGTGGATATATTCTCAAAAAATATAAAGTGATATTGTGAGCAGAATGAAAAATATCAAAAAGTTGATTTAGAAAAAGCACTGCCAAAGTCTTCAGCAATGCCTTTCGATTAGACGTACTAGGATAATGAGCGTCTACTTTCTTCTATACGTTTGCTCATGAATAGAATACAAATTTGTATTTAACATAGGTTCTGTATGTACTTTTTTAGCATAATATCGATATAATTCTATCTCTCTATCAAATTTAAAGTTTCACTTCGAAGTGTACTATTATCTTTAAATATTCCTTTATATGACGAAGTTATAGTCATTGAACCAGGTTTTTTCACACCTCTCATTGTCATACACATATGCTCAGCTTCAATTACTACAATTACTCCTTTTGGCTCTAAAGTTTCAAAAATTACATTTGCTAATTCATTGGTTATTCTTTCCTGCAACTGTGGTCTTTTGCATATGGTTTCTAAAGCTCTAGCTAATTTGCTTAACCCAGTTACTTTTCCATTATTAGGAATATAACCTATGTGGGCCCTTCCAAAAAAAGGTACCAAATGATGTTCACACATAGAATAGAACGGAATTTCTTTAACTAATACCAATTCTTCATGATTTTCATTAAATATTTTTAACAAATGTTCAGAAGGGTTTTGACCTAAACCTTGAAAAACTTCCTTATACATTTTTGCTACTCGCTTTGGGGTTTCCAAAATACCTTCCCTATTAATATCTTCTCCAATTGCTTCAAGAATCATTTTTACTGCTACTTCAATTTTGTCAGTATCAATTTCTACACTTTGGATTGTTTTTAAGCTCATATATTATTTCCACCTTATCAATTTATTCATAAAATGCTCTTATTTATACGCCTCGTTTATTTCCCCATACTAAAGCATGAAGTTGAGGTAATACTTTTGCATCATTCATTTCTTTACACTGTACAGCTTTTTCAATCAACCGTTCATATTTCTGTAATAAGTTTTTAATAAGCGCTGCATCATCCACCGTTTTCGTATCATCGTTCCCAACTTGTAAGAAAAATGGTACTTGCGGATATCGCTTGTGCACCTTTACTGCATATTCAAAATCGTAATCTTCAAATACGACTACTTTTAAACTAAAATCTTTTCTTTCTAATTTATGAATAACAGAATCTAGCATCGTAAAATCTGTTTTCATCTTCGAACTTGGTGGTTTAGGCGAAATTGTCACTTCTTCAATTTGAAGTAACCATTCTTGCCACTTACTCCCTTGCGTCTCAATCGCTGTACGAATTCCATTCTCTTTTAATACAGTAAGAAGAAACTGAATATTTTTCAGCAAAACGGGATTCCCACCTGAAATTGTAACGTGAGAAAAATTTTCTCCACCAATTTCAACAAGTTCATTCCAAATTTCTTCTGGCGCCATTTGTCTAACTTGTTCTTTTGCTGAGCCATCCCATGTAAAGGCTGAATCGCACCAAGAGCAGCTATAGTCACAACCTGCTGTGCGAATGAACATCGTTTTTTGTCCGATAACCATTCCTTCTCCTTGAATGGTTGGGCCAAATATCTCCAACACAGGAATCTTACTCATCGAGTATCCACTCCCGTCTTACTTCTGCATAACTCGTTGGTGTTTCAAAGAGACGTACGAATTCGACACGAGCTCCTTTATATTCTTCTGCTCGATTCCCTTTTGTTAATGCTTCCGCCATCTTTTCATAAATCCAAACAACCATATTTTCCGCAGTCGTATTCATCACTGGTAATGTCTCATTTAAATAGCGATGATCCAAATAAATCTCTATTTCGTTTTTCCAAATTTCTTTTATATCTCCAAAGTCAATTGCAAGTCCAATGTCATTTACATATCCACTAATACCAAATACAACTTTGTATGTATGACCATGTAAATTTTTACATTTACCTTCATAACAGTGCAAATGGTGTGCTGCATCAAATGTAAATTCCTTGCTGACCATTACTCTTTTATTATGGTATTTTAATTGCTCACGCTGAATATCCTTGTCCATTTTTTGCAAATTTTCTACAATGCGAAATCCGAAAAAGTTTTCCATTATTAATTCCCTCCTTCGCGTTCTTGTAGATACGTATCTAAACCTGCTTTACGAAGTTGGCACGCTGGACATACACCGCAACCATTACCAATGATTCCGTTATAACATGTTAAAGTTTTTTCTCTAACAAACTCGAATGCTCCAAGTTCATCTGCTATTTTCCATGTCTCTGCTTTATCAATCCACATAAGTGGTGTATGAATGACAAACGGATAATCCATGGATAAATTTAATGTAACGTTTAACGATTTCACAAACACATCACGGCAATCTGGATAACCACTAAAATCAGTTTCACATACACCCGTTACAATATGACGTGCTCCAACTTGTTTTGCTAATACAGCAGCAAATGATAAGAATAGTAAATTTCGCCCATCTACAAATGTCGATGGTAATTCACCCTCTTCGTGTGTAATCTCCATATCTTTTCTTGTTAACGCATTTGGAGCTAGCTGATTTAGTAGGCTCATATCTATCACTGTATGTTTAATGCCAAGCTCGTTCGCAATTTCCGCTGCACAATCAATTTCGAACTTATGACGTTGATTGTAGTTAAATGTTACAGCTTCCACCTCCGCAAACTGTTGCATTGCCCAAAATAAACATGTTGTGCTATCTTGTCCACCACTAAAAACAACTATTGCTTTATCATTAGAGTACATTTTATTCTCCCCTTAACTACTTGCACTGTTATAATATCTTAAGGCAAACTTCCAAAAATAAATTGAAATAATAAAAAATCCAATAGAATAACCCATTAACGCGAATACATCGTTTAGTTCTAATCGACCAATTAAAGCATAAGTTGGAATATTACTAACAATAACAATAGGAAAAACAAATAAAAAAACAAATCGACTTATTCCTTTATATAAGGAAGATGGGTATCTAAGTAATGTCATAGTACCAAGAAATAACTCATGCATACCTTCAACTTTGGTTAACCATATAGATAAAGTCATTAAAATAAACCACAGAGAATACGAGAGTATAATCCCTAAAAACAATAGACCCAAGAAAGAAAATCCATTTACAATACTAACACTCTCTCCCTTTTGTAATAATGCATAACTAATTAACAGCACGGCTGGTAAACAGTTCCCTAAATTCCCTAAATCAAGCTTTCTTAATGAAACTAGAAACTGACTATTAATAGGTTTAAACAATATCTGATCTAAACTTCCTTGGTTAACTAAACTCGGTATATACGGTAGATTATTAATAAAAAGAGTAAACATCAAAGATTTTATCAACTCACTTGTTCCAATTAACAAATAAATATCATTTGTATTCCAACCATTAATATTACCAAAACTATCAAATATACTATTAAAAAATACTAATGTAACAATGAACCAAACAACGCTATCTAATATATTTAAAAAAAAGTTAACTCTATACATCATAATATTACTTAAATTAATTTTAAGAATTGCTTTTAACATTTTTAAATATCTAATCATATTTATGCACCAACAGATTCATATTTATTTAACCCCTTCTTCCAAAGTACTCTAATAAGGACATAGAAAACTAAAGACCATATCACTTGTGAAATTAATCCATTTACAATTTCAGTGCCACTTAAATTTCCTAAATATACATTTACCGGAAAGTGAATTAAGTATGAAAAAGGTAAAAACTGAGTTATTGTATTTAACGGAGCTGGTAAAAATTCAAGCGGAATAAGCGATCCAGATAATAATTCTAATACTATATCTACAGTAAAGAAAAAGGATGATATCTCTACAAAGTAAAATGAGAAGAGTGATATCAAATAATAAATCATATAATATAGTATTAATGCTCCTACTATTGAAAGAATGAAAAGGAAAGTATATTTTAAAGTAGGCAAAAGAAAATAATCCCTGTTCAGGAATATTATCGGTATTATCGGTATCACTGACATCAGTAAATGAATAATTTTGTTACCTAAATTATGACTAAACCAATATCCAAAATATGAAAATGGTTTTATAAGATATTTTGATAATTCACCGGATTGTATTTCCTCATTTATCGACCAGTGCATTTCAGGAATTAGTAACAGTTCAATTAACTTAGCAATTATTACATAAGTAATCATCATTTCAAGAGTATAACCTTGAATATTGCTTTGTGTTTCAAAGAGAGAATGCCACAATAGTATTAAAGCCACAAGCGGTATTAAACCAAAAATCATGTATAATACAACATTCATACGATACTGAAAAACCGCTTGAAATGAAAGCATCATTGGTTTTAAATACTTCTTCATACTGTTATTTTCACTCCAGTCGATTCCATTGAATAAATATCTTCAATGAGGTCTTGTGATGACATTTCAGTCAAATTGTAGTCAATAACATTGAATTCTTTTAATATGCTAGATATGGTCTCGTTCACTAACTTATCTTGAACTTTTATTGTTACACTAAATTTATCCGACTCTTTAACTTCTCCATATTTCTTAAGATCTTGAGAATTTATTTCATTTTCAAAGCTAAGATATATATATTTATAACTCTTAATTTCTTCTTTTATTTTTTTGAAATTGTTATTAAAAACAACTTCTGCATTCTTTAATATTATTAATTCTTCACATAACTCATATATATCCGGGAAATAATGGCTAGTTATTACAACTGTTGTATTTCTTTCTTTGCAATAATTCTTGAGAAAATTTCTAATATTCTTTTGAGCAAGAAAATCCAATCCAATAGTCGGTTCATCTAAAAATAATATCTTAGGTGAGTGTAAGATTGAAGCAATTAACTCACATTTCATTCTCTCTCCTAACGATAGATTCCTTACTGGCGATTTAAGAATTTCTGATACCCCAAGATTTTTAGCTAATTCATCTACATTCTTTCTAAACTCTGTATCAGACAGTTCATATATTTCTTTATGTAATAAAAATGTTTCGTAAGGGGAAAGATCCCACCATAGCTGATTTTTTTGTCCTAAAACAACGCCAATTGACTTTAAAAAATCTTTCTTCTTATCATGGGGGTTAAATCCATTTACCAAAATTCTCCCGGAAGTTGGTTTAATTAACCCAACCATTGCTTTCATTAAGGTAGACTTACCAGCACCATTCGCGCCAATAAGCCCTATTATTTTACCTTCTTTTATTTTGAATGACACATCACTTAAAGCAGTAACCTTGACCTTTTCTCTTTTAAATAAACTCTTGAAAGAGTTTATTAATCCTTCTTCAATTTTTACTCTTTCAAAAGTTTTTGATACATTTTCAATTTCAATGATATCCATCTTCTCTCTCCTTTTTACTACTTACTTACCACTCTAAAAACTTCTGCAAATTGCACTCCTGCCTGCATACCCCTATAAGAATTTAGCCCCAAAACTCCATCAACCAAATTTAATGTTTTAAGTTGGGATTCATATTTTTTAATTGATGCTTTTTTCAGTTCAATAAACCTGGTAATATCTTTTACAACCTGATAGTTTTTCATGGGAGTCCATACTTCATACTGTAAACACATCGGAGCACAATTCTCTTTTAAGAACCCTGATTGACACAGGAATATTGCTTCTGATACAACTTCATTTACTATTCGATGATCCCTATCACTTTCCATATCATGGGGGAAATAAATAAAATTAGGCTTATATTTTGAGATTTCGTGAATAATTTCTTCCACAAAATCTAAAGAATACACAAGTGATCTGTCTGGTTTCTTTAAAAATTTAACATTTCCTTTTTCTATCCCTAATGTATTACAAGCATTTATACACTCGTTCTCTCTATTTGAAATAATTTCATTTAAATCCCCTACACCTCCAGATAAATCTCCTTTTGTGATTATTACTACTTTTATATGTTCACCCTTACTAATAGCTTGAGCAATTGTTCCACCACAGCCAATGACTTCATCGTCATGGTGTGGCGCTATAACTAAATGTTTTTTTACTATATCCTTCATTCAGCATCACCTTTATTGAACAGGTAAATCATTTACCTATTATTTTAATTAAAAATTATTTACTCTGGAGTATACTAACTGGATACATTTTATTTCCACTAGAAAAATATACTTTTTTAAAAGCGTCTATTCACACTCTATATCATTAAAATTTTCCCCTTGCTTCCTACATTCGTACACCATAAATTCACTATTCCTCCCAAAAGGATTTTTATTGTAATCACCATAAAAATTTTTTATATTGAATCCTTCTATTTCTAAGAGATACTGCATTTCGGATGGTAAAGTATATTTTGCAAGAAATCTAAAATTTTTTTCACTTAAAAAATTATCTGCTATGTCATAAACCTCAAAATAACAAGTGGTTTCAACTATTTGCTTATAATGATCTGCTTTTACGACATCCCATGATTTAACTTTATAATTTTTAAAATTCTCCCCTTTAATAGGACTATTTCCTCCATCACTCACTCTCTTAGAATAAGGAAGAATAGTTGGAGGTGTAATAATATCGAAAACAAAAATCCCGCCTTCTTTTAATAGTAATTTAATATTTCTAAGAGCTAATTTTTGTTGTGACGATGTAAGTAAATATTCAAATACACCACCAGACATAAATATAAAATCAAATTTTCTTTCAGACTTAAAATCTGTAGCAGAAGAAACCTTAAATTCTATTTTACCCTTAATATTTGGCATCTCATCTAACTTCTTACTGGCTTTTTCAATCATTCCTGCTGATATATCAACACTAGTTACATTAGCGCCTTTTTCAGCAAGAATAAAAGATAATCTACCAGTACCGCACCCCAAATCTAAAACTTCATCATTTGGTTTTACCAAACCACTGTAAAAATCAAAAATACCATCAGGTTCTGGTATGATAATGTCGTATAATTCAGAAATTTCATCGTATTGTTGCTGCATTGTTTTCCTCCTTAATGTATTTCTTTTTTATATCCCCTATAAAAGGCAATCTGCCAAAATATGAGATAGAAAGCAGTTAAATAACCGTATTTTTTTTTGATATACTTATATGAGTTAATAATCGACCTCGTTTTATTTTTAGGTTCATAATAACCATTTTTTTTGTGTAAAACCCCACGTGCATGACCTACCCCATAATTAAATGAACTTTTCAAATCTTGCTTAATGCTTAACTCTGGATGAATAATTCTTGCATTATCATCATATAAAATCTTAAGACTTGCAGATTGAACTCTAATATCAAAATCATAATCCTCTGTCCAAGATAAATTCTCATCAAAATAATATCCATTTACCTTCGCTAAGATTCCTTTATTAAATGCCAAAGGAGGTGAATATGCATTTTTTTTGCAAGTATGTATATGTCTTGCACGTGCAATGATTTTTCCGATTTTGCTGTTAAAGGAAAACATCACCCTTCCTTTAGCCAAAGATCCTGCATCTAATAATTTGAATAATTTATTGATGGTACCTGGCATAAAAACACAATCTGAATCCATAATTAACACATTATCTTTACTAGAAATTTCAATTCCATAATTATAAGCTTTTGCTAAATTAGGTGTAGGTAATTCCCCAATTACTGCATTGCTAGAATAGGCGATTTTTTTTACTTCTTCTGTTGCACCATTTAAGACAACGACAATCTCTACATTTTCATCAATACTTTTTAAACACTTTCCCAATCTGATATCGTTATAAGCTGGTATTACAATTGATAGATTCAACATATCTACTCACCTTATTTAAAGAATTATCCATACTACTCAAAACTTCATCTAAACAATAAAATTCTCCTGAATCCTTTAACTCGACTAATTTACCTTTATTATTTCTATATGTTTCTATATCTGGGGTTAAAAGAAAAGCAATTCCTAGATCCTTACAAATATCTTTAATTGCAGGAGCCATTGAATATTTTTTTACCGGTATACCATATTGTACTACTACATCGTATGAATTTGATTCTAGGTATCTCCTAATTCTTTGTATCAATTTATCCCTATATTCTTTCATTAATTCTTCATAAATTACTGGATCCTCAATATCTTCCATCCAATCGTACGCACAAAAAGTAGGATTCATTTGGTATTCATATGGTATAATTCCCGCATTTGATAAAATAATTGGATGAACCATTGGGTATTTATTTGTAACTTCTCTAATTTTTTTACCAATATATGAAAAGTCATATGGTTTAGCCCAAGAACAAACTTGTAAAAAAGCAATTCTTTTCCCCTGAGGCTTTTCGTAATAATCCCCACAAAAATAGTCCTGCCATGTATTGAACTCTTCATGATGAATATACTTTGAGCAAGCTCCTCGTTTAAAAACTGTTTCCTCTTTTATTAAATCTAATAGTATATATTCTGGGTAGTAAGGATAACTTTTTTTATTAAGTACCAAATCCTTTATCCTTTCATCCTGTAGATTAGAATAATTTCTATTTCTCAAAATCTCTCCTCCTTTATTTAAGAATCAAAAATGAACCTAATAAAAGGGCATCCATCTCTGATCCATAAAATGACCTAATAGCATCACTTGGGTTACATATAATTGGTTCTTTTCCTACATTAAACGATGTATTCATAACTGCAGGAATTCCTGTTTTCTGGTAAAAGTTATAGATTGTTTCATAATAATCAGAATTCATATCCCTCGTAACTACTTGAGCCCTTGTTGATCCATCAACATGAACTATTGCTGGAACTAAATGATGTACCTCTTTTTTAACAGTAGAATTTAACAGCATATAAGGGTTATTTATTTTTTCTTCTAATACTACAGAAGCGTTTTCATCTATGATGCTAGGAGCCAATGGTCTCCATTGCTCTCTTTTCTTAATGGTATTTACTTTATTTAACATATCGCTACTCTGAGGGTTAGCTATTATGCTTCTATTTCCTAAAGCTCTAGGACCGAATTCCATCTTTCCAGAAAATCTTCCTATTATCTTATTCTGAATTAATAACTCGGAGCATTTATCATATTTATTAGAACCTAATTCTATATATGATAGATTATATTTTTTTAATATATTTAAGATACTAGAATCAGGAAATTCCGGACCAGAATATACATGATCTTCAGTGAACATAGGCGTTATACCATTTTCGGCAAGAAACCATGTAGCTGCTCCAATACTTACCCCACTATCTGAAGCACCTGGTTGAATGTACAAACTATCCACTTCTGGTAAATCAGCTATAATTCTATTCGCTATACAATTTAATGCTACTCCTCCCGAAAGACACAAATTATCTATTCCAGTTAGATTAATAGCTTTTTTTACAAGCTTAACAATTGCTCTTTCCAAGGCTGCCTGACCTGAGGCTGCAATATTTTTATATTCCATTACTGATGAATTCATTAATAGTATTGAATCTAATGGATTATATTCATATTTAATATAATTAGGAGCTATCTTTGTTATACTATTAATAACTTTTATCCAATCTTTTAATACCGAAAAATATTTACCATTCACACTAACTGTATTTTTATTTGGTTTCAAAGGATTTTCCAGTATATCAGGAAATTCAAATATTTCTTCCCCATATGAAGATAGGCCCATTAACTTCCCTTCATTATGCCTCCCTAAACCTGAAAATACAGTTAATGCTTCATAAAAAATACCTAAAGAATGTTCCAACGGGTATTTTTCTAGTACTTCTATTATATTACCTTTTCCTTTTGCTATCGTTATTGACTCTTCTTCTCCACTTCCATCAATAACTATTATGGTAGCTTCGTTAAATCCCGAACTAAAGAACGCACCAGAAGCATGTGCCAAATGATGAGAACACATATGAATTTGAGGATCTTTATCTCTCTTAAAAATTCTCTTCGGAAAAATCTTTTCAAGACATTCATCTTTGTTAAGCTTCTTTGAATACTTCTCAAAATATAATTGTTCTACATCCCAGCCCATAACAATATGATCTACTTCATTTGGAGTAATTTCAGCTTCCTTTAAACAATAAGCTATTGAATTATATGGAATTTTATCTAATGCCTTTTTTTGACGAATAAATCTTTCTTCTTCAGCTGCAGCTATTAATTTACCATTATAAAATAAACACGCACTTGCATCATGAACATCAAAGTCCCACCCATTGACTCCTAAAACATACATTATTTTACCTCGCAGTTATTTTATATTTTTCTTCTAATCTCATAATATTCTTGCGGAAAAAGGGTTGGTTTATCTATTAATCGTACAAAAACTAACATATCTGTTTGAATATACAAATTATTAAATGTATCTTTAGAAAAACCAATTCCATCTAAGTCCTTTTTTATTAATTCTTCATCAATGTAAGGCTCTTCAGCCACTTTATAAGAACTTAAATCGTGAATAATTTCTTTTAAATAAAAACCTAAAGATGTCAAGAAATTCTGCAAATAAACCGCCCTATTACCTAATCTTTTAACACTTATATTTAAAAAAATTAAATCACCCTTTTGACCTTTTAATAATTCATTAGCTCTATTTAACCACAAATCTAACCCTCTACCATCATCTATAGGGTCACAATGTATTGCATCATACTTATTCCTTAAATCTTCCATAACTTCATTTCTAACATCAAAATTATAAAACTCAATATCATTGTTTGCATGTTTAAAATATTCAATCAGTTCTTCGTCAATATCTCCTACACCTATTTCTCTGTTTTTATATTGTTTAAGGGCCAAACTTGTATAATCATCATCTCCGCAAAAAAAGATATTTTTATTAGATGATAACTCTTGATTTATTATTTCAGCTCTCCTCAACGAACTATCCCAAGTAGCTTTAAATTGAGCATATTTTTTTTTGTTTATTTTATTCTCATATCCTGTATTAGGAAAAGGGGTTGGTTCATATAAAATACCACTTGTTAATTCTTGTGAAAACCTTATTTTATTTTCTATAATTTCAACTAAATTTCTTTCTCTTAATACTTTTAATAATCTTAAAGCCAAACTTAAAGTCCCAGTTATTTTGACTAAATCATCTAAAGTATCTACAGTATTAATGGACTTCCAAATTATAAATTCGAATTGTTTCTCACTAATTTCATACCATTTTTTCCAAAAATTCAAAAGTACCCCTCTGTTTTTTAATTTTGGTACTTTATCTAACTCTTCTTCATAGTCTAATTCAATAAATCTTTGATATAATAAAATCATCTTATTTTCTTTCATACTGTATACCCTACCTTAAAAAAAGTTACATATACAGTTAAACTGCATATGTAACCTCCTTATTTTAAAACTTAACCTAATGTCTTGCCTGCACGAATTAGTAAATCCTCTTCATCTAATTCAAGATCTTCAAGCTCTAGCATTTCTTCATGAATATATTCCTTTTCCATTTCACATTCCCCCTTATATAGATAATTGTGTAATTCAAATATTTGCAACAGAGCTGCACCACCAATATTAGCATAAAAGTATAATTTTCTGATTAATAAATAAATTATATTTGTAGATAAAATTTATTCAGAAAATTAAGTAAAATTTTTCCTGATAAAACAATACTAGGAATAATTATGGGTATTTATATTATTTTAATTTTTATATTAGGATTTTCAAAAAACCTAGTATAGAGCCTTTTTTTTAGAGATTTTTGTCGATTTTCCTTTTTATAAATTTTTCAAAAAATGTTTATTTTCGGGGGTTATTGGGGGAGGTCTATTTTGTAAGGGCACGGCAATTTGAAGTGCCTCCCATAGGTTCTGCTGCAAAGTTAGAAAAAGCATAAACAGGTTGATAAATGAGGAACAATGTTTAGGAAGTAGCTAGTAATTGTTGAAGTTCATTGTACGTTGAAAAGGCGGAGTCTCTTTGAAGACTTCGCCTTTGTTTATATAGGGCATGAATGGTTTCGATTCCTTTGATTGTACATGAAGCATGACGAAGATTTTGAAATCCTGCGGATTTGACAAAACGTCGCTTGATATGTCTATGGTCCTGTTCGATGAGATTATTGAAATGCTTAACGGTGCAATGTTTCGTATGCACAT
>NZ_PCOH01000050.1:0-18158 GCF_002976445.1 Bacillus sp. MYb56 | reverse complement strand
CAATGTTATCGCCAATTTGAAACATATAATCCACCTCCATATATGGTAACCTTCTTAACCTTAACATATATGTGATTTTTTATCAAATATTTTATGATATCACAAATTTATTTTTGGAGTCAACTACTTTTTTGATAAAAATTAAATTAAATAAAAAACACCCCCAAAACAATAGGGAGTGTGTCAGATTCTCAATAAAGGGACGGTCAATTTGCCCATATACATCCTAAAATATCGATTAATTAACATAGATCAGTTTTCCCTTGAAAACGACCAAATCGATCCCGTATTTTTTTCAATCTTGTGTGGTACTCCAAAATCTCAATTCTTGCTTTTTCAGCTAGAGGTGCAATGGGTCGTAAGTCTTTTAACCCCCAATAATCAACTACTACATCAAGTACTTGATCAAAATATTGCAGCGGCCCATAGTTAGCTTCTTTTGCAATCACAGTCATTCTATTTTCAAAATCAGGCATGACAGCACCTGGCATTTTAAAATTCCTAATCACATTGGCAATATGATAGCAATAATTAGGTTCCAATTCCAAATGTGTTCGAATGACGTCTCGATAAAACGCATAATGAAGAGTTTCATCTTTTGCAAGACGGCGTAATAATGTAGCAAGATCTGGATCATGCTTACTTGCAACCTTAGCTACATTATTGTAAAACACCATCGTTGCAAGTTCTTGTAGCGTCGTATATGTCATTGCTTCGATTGGTGTGTGAAAATCGGGCTCAAATCCACCCTCAACGACTGACTTTCTTAATTCATGTAATCGTTCGGGATTCACACTTCGAGTGAGTAGTAAATATGTCTCCAATAAATTCGAATGTTGATCCTCTTCTGAAGTCCAAGTATGAATAAAGTCTGTAATAACAGAAAGGGACCCTTTAAAAGTCGCAGATAAATACGTTGTAAACCATGGTAAATTCACCTCTGTTAATAAAGCTGTTTCAATGGCCGTAATTACACCAGAAGGAAGAGTAACTTGACTTTCATCCCAAGGAACTCTTTTAAAGTCCATTCCCTTATCCCATGGTAAAAACTCATGATAACCCCAGTCTATCTTCTGCGCTCTTATTTTATGTTGTTCATACAGTTCTTTTAAACGTGGTTCTAATCGGAAATCTAAATCATTTGTTAGCATATATAAGTGCCCCCTTTTCTTATCATAGATAGTCATTCTATTTTTACATTCATTTTTATCCTTAAAAATTTTCTACAAATAAATATTACTTTCCTTTTTTTAAGTCAAACATAACAAATTTGTAACAAAACTCTTTAAGAGCCCTATATTTTTATATGATTTTTTCAAATCAAAAGGGGAACCGTTACATATATTGTCCTTTTTTATAAAAGGGGTTCTGAGGCATACGGTGTGTTGCTTAGCCTAGATAAAAAAACGATCATCAGTAAATAGAGAATAACATTCATGGATGAAGATACTCGTCATGTTGTAAATCTTGGTGATTATAAAAAGGTGCATGCCCATAAAGAATCGTTTTATAATAAAGATTGATAAACAATTAATCTTTCATGCGTTTTCGCTACTTTCTAATTTTGTTATTGGTAGCAAAAACTGAAAAGAGTAATGGTATTTTATACACACTAACAACTTATTTAGATGTTAGACCCAATATATTAGATTAAGCGCTTGAAAAATATATACAGTTGATGAGATAGCCTTAGACGACAAATTCCCAACAAGATCACTGTACATTGACTATGATGGGGTTATTTACACGGTTAGACCGTGCACAAAGAGAAGAGGCGATAAACATGCAGTCAACGGAAGCTCATATGAAGGAAACACAACGTAGAGAAAAAATAGAAATAATATTTAGTCATATGGTAAAAGGAGAGAGTTATTTTCACGGATCCTCCTATCAATGGAAAAACATTGTATACCAAAATTATAATAGGATACAACAAAAAGAGTTAAAAATTGAACAACTTATTTCCAAAATGGAAAAAGAAGGGGTTCTCTTTGCGCAGCATCGTTCACTCATACACTATCCCGTCATTGATTTTGTCAAATATATAGCTAAGGTTTATAAGGAAACCCTCGAAAAACAATAACCATGATTATATTTTTAAAATAAATAATTATATTCAAAGAAAACCTTTACAAAAAGTTTATTTGTGAACATTGTTAACAAAAAGCTCAAAAACGAATATTTTTTTATTCAAAATAATATTCGTTTTTGTTATAATAACAACCATAACGTATTCTAGTCGTTTGTATATCTTCAGATTTTGTAAAATTTATTACACAAAAAGACAACTCTTAATTAGAGTTGTCTTTTATTTTTTCTTGATATACATAATACTGTTCTGGTGCAAAAACTCCAAGATTCTTACACCTGGAGAAAAAGTAGGACCTCTCATAGGAAAGATGCTATTTTTTTCTCTCATATTCCTTCATTTTTTTATTTTGAGAAGCTATATATTTTTTAACCTGATAGTGATGTGATGGCCTCTTATAAATCATTTATTTATTTCATTCTATGTATTCTCCTCATATAAACTCATTAATCATTCAGAAAGAATTTTATATCATGTTTTAATCCATACTATATATAAATTTTATAGTGTTCTATTTTAGCTTTTGACACAAATTTATCAAAAAATGGTTCCAATTGTTTTTTGATAAATTTGTTATACTCTTTTTATTAAGAAGTAATTCAAAGTAATAAACAAATAAGGAACGGAGATAAATTTATAATGAAAATAACAAAATCTAAAGGAGTATGGAAAAAAAGAATGCTTATATCTCTCATGATAGTTTTGGGATTGGCTCTTGCGGGAATTAGTTATTGGAACCTTTCACCAGTTCCAAAAGCATTTTTGATTAAAAAAGCATTTGAAGGTGGAACGTTCGTTCCGTCAGCTGATTATGACCATGCTCTAAACGAAACAAAAATCGTTAAGGATATCAATTATAATTCTAAATTCCCAGATGGCAAATTAGACATCATTTATCCGAAAAATCTTGCAGAAAAAACTCCTATTATTTTTTGGGTACATGGAGGTGGATTTGTAGGGGGAGATAAATCAGATATTACTGGGTATGCGGTAAACTTAGCTGCTCGTGGTTATATAGTAGTGAATATAAACTATGCTCTTGCTGCTAAAAGAGAATATCCAACGCCAGTACTCCAACTAGGTGAGGCTTATGAATACATAAAAGAAAATGCAAAAAAATATGACTTAAATCTGAATCGTGTTTATTTTGCAGGAGATTCTGCTGGAGCACAAATATCTGGTCAATTCGTTAATATTCAGACATCTGAAGGGTATGCAAAATTAGCAAAGATTGACGCTATTGTTGATCCTTCTACAATAAAAGGTGCACTGCTATTTTGCGGTCCATATAATATGCCTGAATTAGCTAAGATAGAATCAACTAAAGAAATACAAGATTTCATGCGTACCACTGGTTGGGCTTATTTGGGTAAAAAAAATTGGGAAGGATCATCAGAAGTAAAAATAGCTTCAATTTTAAATCATGTTACAAAAAAATATCCACCAGCATTTATCACAGATGGGAACACTGGATCATTTGAAGATCAAGGTAAAGCATTGGCTTCTGCTTTACAAAGTAAAGGAGTGTCTGTAGATAGTCTTTTCTTTGATAAAAATGTTTCTGGTGAGTTAGCACATGAATTTCAATTTAAAATGAATACCCAAGCGGGTCTAGAAACTTTCAACAAAGTTCTGGCATTTTTAAGTAAAAGTAAATGATATGTTTAAAGTTACCATAAAAACAGAGTGCGATTTTCAGGAGTACCGTACATGTTCATCAAGATAAAATAAATTTGTATCTATATACTGAAAAGAACGCTATTCTTTTTGTAGAAATATACAGAAAGGATGGCGTTTTTTATGAATCTTTCGATTCAAAGTGAGCTACAATTATTTGCTGAAGAATTACATCAACATCTTACCCCTTCATTTTATTAAAATTAAAGTGGTTTAAGTCGGAGGAAGGCACCTTAAGGTGTCTTTTCTTTATGAAAAAATCCCCACACAAGGTGCAGGGATTTTTATGCTACGAATATATAAAACTGACTATTTAATATATAGTGAAGTACGCCACGTATCTCTTGGATAGTTTATTGAAGTCTTTTGATATTCAAAAGTCCCTTCTTGATGATTTGATGCATCCCATTTATATTCCCAACCTACAATAGGATTACCACCAATTATTTGTGAACCAATACTTTTCACATCAAATCCATTCATTTTCGCAAAAGGAAACTGGCCATACCCTATTTCTTTTGTGTAAACATATAAGTAACTTCCCCCATGATCTTTAGTTGTACTAAAACTATTAGGGTTAATGTATTCAACTCCACCCAATTGTGACTCTACTTTTACCACACTTAAAGAAGTTAGAGGTGCCGCTGGCCCTGCAGATGCCTCCGATGCCATTCCTAAACCAACTACCGCTGCCATTGCTAATGATGATATCCCTAATGTAACTTTTTTAAACATATAAACATCCCCTTCTTTTATATATGTACAAGTTTGATATTAACAGAATTTTATAAGAATAACCCTTATTTTGAAAATGTTAACAAATTATACTTTTTTAGATGTGCAATTTAGCATATTGATTGACATGTATGATAATATATCCGTTGCTTTCAAGATAAAAAACTCCTTAATGGGGTAACGTCCCATCGCCATCAAGCTAAGGTTTTGAAGTACCCCCTAAATGAAAATTCTCTTTCTCTACAGTTAGTTATCTTGAGAAATCAGCTCATTTTTTTGTTTTTGGGGTGTATACATTTCTTAAGTTTATGGGCATGTATGGTGAGGCCTTATATAGGATTTTTAATCAAACTTTTTACAAACGGTACAACTTACTTTTAAAATCACACTAATGTAAATTAAAAGTAAACTGTCTAAAAAAGGAAAAATTTTTAAGGAGTTGATGTTTAAAGTACTAAATAAAAAACTTTGCGATATTTTTCGCAAAGTTTTTGTAATAATACGTATTATAATAGTAATTTTCGTATTTCTTCTGTACTTAGACCTGTGAATTTTGCAATGTCTTCTAATGGCATACCATTCTTATGCATACCACGGATTAATTGAATTTTTCCTTGCTCAATTCCTTCTTCACGAGCATGAGCTAACTTAGCTTGTTCATCTAGAAGTAACTTTTCACGAGCTTCATAAGCTGTTCGGAAAGAAGAGTCATGGCTCATATTTTCCCACTTATTCATTGCTTTTTGTAAAATTGGATCTTGATTCATTGCAATCTCCTCCAATGTTTGAGTTAAATGTTCATCTTCATGTGCTGGTAGTAATAACATCCAGCGAACAAATGCATTTTCCCATGGATTTACTTTTTCTTCACGCCATTGTTTGACCAATTTTGGAATTTCTACAAAATGAATTTCAATATCATCACTTAGTATCTGTTGCTTTTTGGGATTCCATAATTGTCCTATGGTGTGAAATGAATCATCCTGGGAGAATAATATAAAATCTAATAAGTTAATGGTAATTGTCTTCCGAAGTGAACGATACGGCATCCCTTCTTGCATTTGGGATGTATAGAGTTTACTCCAGTAATATAAAGATCGCTTCACCATATCATGTGTGTTACGTAATTGAATTTCGATATTAACTTGTGTTCCGTTATCTAGTGTTGCTAATAAGTCTAATATGGATAACTTATCATCTTCATAAGATTTATGAAGATGTGGATCTTCTAGTTGTAGAGAAGCAATAGGTGCATCTAAAGATTCTTCTAGGATAGCGTTTAGAAATCCAGTTAAAATCTCTTCGTTTCCCTTCGTTCCGAATAACTGTTTAAAAGCGAAATCAATCCGTAAATTTACTAATTTTGTGGACATGGGTTTCCTCTCCCTGTCTTTCTGTTCTTCTTATTATTTTATACTGTAATTCTTTATATAAGCAAATGCTACTTTTACCATTGTAGCTCCAATTCATCACAGTACACATCTAACTCCGTAAAACAGTTTTGTAAATCCGCTTCAAAATCAATTTCACGAATTATGCTATCTACCTTTTTTTCTAAATCTGAAATTGTTTTGTAAGGAACATAAAATATATATTCTCCTGAACGTTGTTCCATATTGTATTGTGATATGAGAAAGGATTCGATATTCTTTCGAACTTTCCCCTTGCCTTGTACAAATTTATTATTATTTTCCACACGTAACAACATACGAATAGTGGCTGCTTGTTCTTTAGTTTGTTCGCCTTTTTCGGTTTGCTTATTTTTTCGTATATATCGGTAGAGTGTAGCTTGACTAATACCTGTCATGTTTACAATTTCTTGGATGCTATATTCTTTAGAATCATATAACTTCAATGCTCTCTGAATGAAACTATCCTTAACACGAGGGCGTCCACCTACTCTTCCCCTTGCTCTTGCACTTTCAAGCCCTTCTTGAGTACGTTGAGCAATCAAGTCTCTTTCAAACTGGCTGAATGCTTGAAATACTGTTAACATCAATTTTCCTTGAGGTGTATTAGTATCAAATTGTTCTTTGATACTAATTAGCTTAACTCCCTTATTCTCAAAAAAATCAACAAGTTCAATTAAATCTTTGGTACTTCTTCCTAATCTAGAAAAGCTTTCAACAACTAATGTATCACCAGGTCTAATTTTATCTTTTAATCGAGTAAGATCTGGACGATCACTTTTCGTACCTGTTATTTTTTCAGTTAAAATTTCAGTACAGTTATAATTTTGAAGCATGTCTAGTTGACGAATCAAATCTTGTTGTTGAGTACTTACCCTTGCGTAGCCATAAATGTATGAATTCATGAAATCACCTAACCTTTACAAGATAATTTTATCATAAAGGGTAGTTAAAGTTAATTTGATTTTGACAATAGTTTTGATAACACAGTTAAGCGATTTATAAAGATTAAATTTTGTTCATTTTACATTTATCAAAAACCATCGTTTTTGAAACGCTTATAAATAATAAATCTAATAATTATGTACTTTGTAATAGGTAAGAGTTTATGATAAAAATAGGAAATATCCCAAAAAACACACGAGGGGCGTTGATTAAGATTTTTTTTAAAGACTTTAACTACAAAAATGAAGGTGATTATTTATATCCAGTTGAGTATTATCAATTTCGCCAAGCAAGCACACATAATACATTCAAAGTTGAACTATTATATTTTGACGATCGTTATGATTTCCATTTAACAATTGATAATGAAGCTATCCCTTCAAAGTATAGACTTGTAACAAGCATCTCCTTTGAATTTATGAAGAATTTGGATTTGAGCCTTATGATTTTAGTTCTAAACACGCTACTCTACAAAGGGCAATTGATATGGCAAGTGCAATTGCAAAGAAATATTGTGAAAATCCAGTTAATCAATAATAAGTAAAGACCAGATATTATATCCGGTCTTTTTTGTATTTGCTGTATGTTAAGGTGATTTTCCTGTTAAATTATAACAATTATTAATGCGTCTTTTAAATTTGAGGTTAAGGACTCAAATTTAAAAGAAAAAGAGAACCCAAATGGATTCTCTTTTCTTGGCATATTTACAACATGGAGAATACTGAGACAACTCTTTCTGTGACTTTACCCATAAAGTTGCCGCTAAAGGAAGCATATCCTTGCCGGAAATTACATGTTTTTGAGGAGATTTAGTTGATTGTTCGAGGGAAAAGGAAGCATATCTTTGCCGTGGATAAATTATTAACCCATAAGCTTGCCGTGAATGCTGTTGGTTTGTAATAAAGTTTGATCAAAAGCATGCTACAAAAATTGATTTTTCAACAGAAGAAACCCAAACATTTTGAAAAAAGTTTGATCAAAATGCTTGGGTTATTTGTTGCTAGTGAATAATTTTTTATAAAAAGTTTAATCATTTTTCTACCTGTGTTTGCTCCACAATCGCGCCCTTTAATCGAATAAACCACTAATTATTTTTGCTCTCGAAAATCTTCGATTGTAAAGTACACTAACTCTTCTCCACGCGAAATGAGCTCTTGCACAATTTTAATAGTCCGTGGTTCTGTGTAATCAACTTCAGTTGGACTCATCTCGAAGGGCTCGACGGCGTTCGTGCAGCACCAGCAGGATAATCATCCCCATTATTACACCTAAGACGATGCCGGCCTGTGTGGTCAACAACCATGCCAATGGGTACTCTGGGGAGGGTGGCGCATCGAGTCGAACTGAAGATAAGGCGGAATAGAGGTTGTTGGAGAACAACGCTCCCGATGAAATCCATGTCGCTGCCATAGGAGGTAGAAACCACCTTGATCCACGGCGGGATGATACCACCAGTATGCCCCACGCACCAGCAAAGGACCACACACCTGTACTCAATGACAGCAGGTACCACCATACATCGCGTCCCTCCATAGTTGCCTGGTCGATGCCAAAAGAGCCACCAACTGCCCAAAACACCTTGATGACACCGAGCAGAATGCAACCGGCAGCGACAATCCTAGCTAAGATGATCTGTAGTTGTAAAGTATTGCCCGGCAACTCCTTGTAGTCGGTTGTGCCACTCAGCGCCTCTGGCCAACGTGCCATTGCATACCCCGCTAATGCAAGCGGCAGGAAGATGCCAATCCCGAAAAGTGAGATCATGACGAAGATCTGCTCGTATACCCAGAAGTCGGCGGCACCTGCTTCTTGATCCCGGATCATAGCTGCAGGGCCCAGAATCGGTGCAATCAACAAAATGGGAACGAGCAAACCGGTACCAACCCAAATGGGTAGAGCGACCAACCACGCAGGTAGCCGCTCCCCCCATGGCCTGCAAAACGCCATTGCAAGAAGGATGCCAATCGCAGCGAGAACGGCGGTTACTGCGTTTATAATGCGCCAGCTGGCGTCACCCATTTGCTCGGTTGGAAGGAAGAAACCAAAAGTCCATACAATTTTGATCAGCAGGTAAGGTGTTACTGCTATTGCCGCACTATAACCGCAGATTCTACGCAACCTCATCAATCTTAAGGCCTTCCTCTCTGCACTAATTGCCATCTTCTCATCTCCTCTACAAGTTCTAACTCACTTTGTTTCATAATTATATATTCACAACTATCCTAATGCCTTTAAACCTTCTTTGTACAACTTTCAAGTACTTATATTTCCAAGACTCATATTAGTGCCTTCCTTACATAAGATAGTTACTCTAGATTATCGAATAAAATGCCATAACTTAACTTCGATTTCCCTTTGAATAAACCTTTCCTTAATTCCATTAGATGGCCTTTTAGTGGAGTAACTTTATTGCCGCTCAACAGTTCCTTAATCCGCCTTTCAGTTCAGATTTTCTTTTCACTATAAAAACATCCCCTTAGATAAACAGATCCAAAGGGACAAAACATCGCGTCTTTTTATAAACACCGTGACTTTATTTAAAAGCGACATTAAAAATATTCTTCAAATCCTGGAAGCATAAGTTTGCCGCAAACAAAAAGAACCATAAGCTTGCCGAAGCGGCAAACTTATGGTTCATATCACACAAAACTTTATTAGGGGAAAGTTTTAAAAAACGCCCTTATAACAATACTTACATAAATGTAATATATAGTGAATTGATAGAATTAAGACTGACTATTCTTAACTTTTAAAAAACTAAACCCTCGCCATACTAATGTGGTTAGATATCCAGTACTTCATGAAACATTAATAGAAATTGAAATTACTCTTCGTCTATCTCGTATTCATTAAGATATTAATAATTGGATGTATCTGTTCATGAATATGGTAATCTGATTAAGATTCTCACTACACAAGTCCTACCTACCAGAAATTAGTAAAAAAGAGGAAACTGTTGGGATAAAGCACCACAAGAATCGTTTTTGGGCTATCTGAAAGATAAAGCATATATAAAACCTTACGAGTGTTTTACTGAGTTGAAACAAGAGATAAAGAAATATATGACATACCTTAATCATTATAGATATCACTGGAATTAAAAAGGATTGGAGATGCTACAATAAATTGCACACTAAGTTAAAAGATAAAGGTGATTCAGTTTATGAGTAGAAAAGTCTATAATCGTCAATTTAAATTGGCTGCAGTCCAATTACTATTGGAAGAGAATATGTTTGTGAAAGAGGTTTCAAAAGAATTATCTATCCATTCGAATACTCTTTATCATTGGATAAGTGAATATGGAGAAAGTGCGTTACCATTTGGAATTTGTTTTACCCACATTTTCAATGGAGTAACAATTGGCATTCTTAGTTCTTTAGCAATCGCATCATAGCTCCGTCCATCATTTTTATACAAATGTACAGCTTTCAATTTAAATGTCTCTGCATATTTTTGAAATGTTGTTCTTTTTTTGCCATTAAAATATCCCTTCAAGTATAGTGTAACATTCCACATTAAGAATGTAGTTTTTTTACACTGTCTACTTAAAAGGGATAATACCAACTAATATTACCTTACTTGCACCAGCTTTAAGCAATAAATTTCTCGCGGTTTCAAATGATAACTTTTGGTATGTACATTATAATTATTTTTTATGAAAACCTTGTGTAATTCGATCTAATATAATTGCAATTACTACAATTGCAAGGCCTGCTTCAAAGCCCATACCTATATTAACTTGTGTAACCGACCGATAAACGTCTACGCCAAGACCTGGTGCACCGACAAGAGATGCAGTGACAACCATTGATAGAGAAAGCATAATACTCTGATTTACACCAGCCATGATTGTTCCAGTTGCAAGTGGAAGCTGTACTTTGAATAGTTTCTGTGACGATGTTGAACCAAAGGCATTAGCTGCTTCAATTAAATCTTCTGGTACTTGCCTAATCCCTAACTCAGTAAAGCGAATAGTAGGTGGCATTGCAAAAATAACAGATGCAATAATACCTGGTACTACTCCAACACCAAAGAATGTAATTGCCGGAATAAGATAAACAAATGCAGGCATTGTTTGCATAAAATCAAGAGTTGGTTTTAAAAATTTGGAAAACCTTTCGTTCTGAGATGCCAAAATCCCAATTGGTATACCTATAATGATAGAGATAATAACAGACGTCAAGACAAGCGCTAGGGTTTGCATAGTCTGTTCCCAATAGTTAACGTTAAGGATAAACAGAAATCCAATTAAAGAAAATACTATTAGTGAAATTTTACGGGAGGTGTACCAAACTAATAGGCATGTGATTGTAATAAAAATAATGGCTGGGATAAATATTAATAGATTTGTTAATAAATCAACAAATCCTCCGATAATAAAAGAAAATCCTTTGAAAAACCCTTCGAAATGCTGATACAAACTTGTAACAAGTGTATCAACCCATTCTCCTAAAGGAATACGTGGAATACTATTCATTATCATTCACCTCTTCCTCTACATTTCCTGCTAAAGCTTGAATAATACTTTCACGCTTTATTATCCCTCGTAATCTATGTTTATCATCTAGAACAGGAAGAGGTAACTTTGCCTTAACCATTTTTATATACATTTCTTCTAATAGAGTATCTAAATAAACAGGAGGAATGTCTGTTACTAATAAATCCGCTATCGGAACCTGTCTTTTAACAGCTTTACTAGCATTATCAGCAGTTAAGACACCTAAAAACTCATGTTTCTTATTCACTACATATACGCTAGAAACACTAGCATTTTTCATGATTTGGAGTGCAACACGTGGACCGCGATCAATTAATAAGGTTTCCGGTCTTTTCATAATGGATTCAGAGGTTAAAACTTTTCCTAAATTTACATCAGCAACAAATTGCTCTACAAATTCATTTGCAGGGCTCACCATAATTTCTTCTGGTGTTCCAATTTGAACAATTTCTCCGTCTTTCATTAAAGCAATACGATCACCAATTCGGAGTGCTTCATCTAGATCGTGTGTAATAAAAATAATCGTTTTTTTCATTTTATCTTGCAGTTCTAATAATTCATTTTGCATTTCTTTTCGAATAATCGGATCTAACGCACTAAATGATTCATCCATCAGTAGGACATCTGGATTATTTGTTAGTGCTCTTGCGATACCAACACGCTGCTGCATACCACCGCTAAGTTGTTCCGGATAACTATCTTTATTGTTTTCTAAACCTACTAATTTTAGAAATTCTAACGCTTTTGTTTCTCGTTCTTCTTTTGATACTTTTTGTATTTCTAAACCATATGCAACATTTTGTAAAACCGTTCGATGAGGGAATAAGGCGAATTTTTGAAATACCATACTCATTTTGTTTCTTCTTACTTTTCGAAGAGATTCTTTTCCCATTGTTGCGATATCTTCACCATCAATATATATATGGCCAGAAGTCGGTTTGATTAACTGATTTAACATACGAACAAGTGTAGATTTCCCACTACCGGATAATCCCATAATGACAAATATTTCACCAGCATAAACATCGAATTTTGCCTGCTTCACGCCAATATTCATACCAGTTTCTTTTAATATAGCAGCTTTGCTTTTTCCCTCTTCTAGTAAAGCGATTCCTTTAGAAGGATTCTTTCCAAATACTTTTGTAACGTTTTCAACACGTAATTTCGTTTCTTTCATTCTTTCACTCCTTTTCTTTGACTCTATACAAATACTGTAACTATTTCTAAACCAAATAGTACATTACAATAGTTCATCAAAGACTTTTTTTTATTTTTTTGTTAAGCTATTAATAGTTAGTTTATATTATTCATAGTTATAATTATAAAATATTTATTTATAATTATAAAGTATTTAGCTTTACTGAAATAATTTTCTACGTTAGTTAAAGAAGAAATATCTAATCATAGAGACTAGGAGGAGCTTGATGAAGAAAAAAATATGGCTTCTGTGCATACTATTATTAATTAGCATAATTACTACTTCTTGTAGTGGCGCGAACAGTAATGCAAAGGGAAAAATTAAAATTGGTGTAACGAGTTGGAAAGAAAACATAGCTACCGCAAATATGTGGAAAGTATTACTTGAGGAAAAAGGTTATAAAGTTGAATTGTTATATTTAGAAAAGGCAGCCGTTTGGACCGGGGTAGCACGAGGAGATGTGGACGCCAACTTAGAGGTCTGGCTACCAATTACTGATAAGCCATTATATGAAAAATATAAGGATGATGTTGTAATAAAATCAGCGTGGTATAAAGGTACTGGTCTTGGTTTAGTTGTTCCTTCATACATGACAGATATCAATAGTATTGAGGATTTGAATGCAAATAAGGATAAATTTAACAATAAAATCATTGGTATTGAACCTGGTAGCAGTTTAATGGGCTTAACAGATAAAGCGATACACAAATATGGGATAGAGCTAAATCTTGTTCAATCTTCAGAAGCCGCTATGATGAGTGAATTAAAAAAAGCATATAATCAAAAGAAACCCATTGCAGTAACATTATGGAATCCACATTGGGCTTTTTCAGAGTTTGATCTTAAATATTTAAAAGATCCTAAAAAGGTGTATGGAGAAAAAGATGATATTTATTACTCTGTTCGTAAAGGATTTGAAAAAGATTATCCAGAGCTTATAAAGTATTTTGATAACTGGAACATGACCGATGAGCAACTCGGAACGTTGATGACCATGATTAATGAATCGAATGACCCTGAACAGGCCGCTGAAAAATGGATAAAAAAGAATAAAAAATTAGTAGATACATGGATGAAAAAGTAATCATTTATGGGGTACGGCAACCATTCCTTCTTTTTGGAGCCACTCGTAAATAAAAAGAAAGAGAAGTGATGTTTTCATATAATCATTTCTCTTTCTTTTTATTAGCTTGATAGCGATGAGGTTCCTTCAACAAAGCGCGAATTTCGTACACTAAGAAAATTCAAATAAATAAAGTCCATTTCTTTTAGTGTATAAGAAATGGACTTTATTGTCTTTTGTCTAACTTTCTGGATACTTACTTTTCTTAAATTACTTATAAAACTATTTTTTTCCATTTACGAATTTTAGTTCTGAAATTCGTAAATGGAGCAACTGTATTGATATGCACCCATTTCCAAACAGGCCACATTGCTTTTGTTGTGGCCCATTTTCTTTGTTCTGATTGGAATAATTCTTTTTCAGAAAGATCATTTATCCAATCGACTAACTTTCGAACTAACTTTGTCAATTCTTCCTCCTGCTGTTTTAAAGTTAAAACACCGTACTGCTCATAAAAAGATTGATAAAGTTTACCTAAGTTATTCCATTTGTAGTCTGGAGTGGGCGTTTGTACGTCAAGTCCACATTGTTCGTCTTTTTCCCACGATAACAACAAGTTGATCCACCCCAATTGATAAGAAAGTATTTCAGAAGGAGATTTATCCACTTCAGAGATATGTTTATCTCTCAACTCTTCAGGAATCACCTTAAATTCTTCAATAAATTTCTTATAGGCTTTATCGATTGATTCAATTAATTCTTCAGCATTAGAGTACTGTTTCATAATACTTTCACACCTTTATTTTTGATACCTTCAGTATATGATAGAATGGTATCAAAACATGATACCATTAGGAGCTTTTTATGAAAAAAGACGAGCGACTCATTCAAGAAATGATCTATATCAATTCAAAAAATAATTTTAACCTTAACGACTTGATTGGAGAATTCGATATTTCTAGAAGTACCGCCTTACGAGACATTTCTTCCTTAGAAGAACTAGGTGTTCCTCTTTATTCTGAAAAGGGAAGTCATGGTGGATATCACGTGTTAGAAAATCAACTTCTACCACCAATTTATTTTAGTAATAATGAATTACATTCTATATTCTTTTCGCTACAACTATTAAAAACATTGTTAAAAACTCCATTTGATAAAGACTACAAAGAAATTAAAGAAAAACTATTAGCTATACTGCCAAAGAAGCAAAAAGAAATGGTTCAACAGGCGGATCAAGTCATCCAATTTGTAGGAATAAATCAAAAAAAAGAGTCTCCCTTTTTAGGAGAACTTTTCTCTGCAATACTCAATAAAAAGGTAATAGAAATCAGTTATTGTCGCTATGGCAACAATCAAAGAGTCATTCAAACCCTAAGATTATTAATCACGGATGGAAATTGGTATTGCTTTAGTTGGCATTTAGACAAAAATGAATTTCGAAATTTTCGTTGTGACTATATTCAATCCGTAAAGTATAAAGATAAAGAAAGCATTCCTTTTACTGAAGAGACAATTAGTTCTTTATTTAGAAAACAATTCAATACACAACGCCCTTTTTCTTTTAAAGTCAAAGTTAGTGATAAAGGGTTCGAACAGTTCTATAAACGCATTTACGATAACATATCTCTTCAAGAAGAAGAACAAAATAAATACATTATTGGGACTTTTGGAGAAAAGGAGATAGATTTTCTAGTTCAGTATTTTTTGTCTTTTATAGCAACAAGATTCATTTTTATCGTTTTGGGGGTACTTTTTATTTTTAACTTGATGGGCATGTATGGTGACCCCTAATAAGATCATTTGCTGATACAAGTAATCTTTTAAGCTCTTACAGTTGTTTTCTACCGCTCTTCTACGGTCTGCTAATCGTTTTTCTTCTAACTTGATAGCTTCTGTATCTGCTTCAAGGTTGCGGATTAATAGAGCGATATTTTGCGCCTTATCTTGAATGCTTTCTTCAATTGCTTGTAATGTATCTTCCAATGCTGATGGATCTACGCCATCCTCAATCATCATTTGTAGTTCGCGGTAATTATTTGTTAAGTCATAAAGTTTCATAGTTTATTTCCTCCTAGAACGGCATTTCGCCATGTGGTTTATTTGTTAAAACTGTGATTACATAGTCAAGATCTATCTTTTTCACACTGTCTTGTTCTTTATCAGACATTTGCTTTAAAGTTTCGATTGCACGTTCTACTTGTTTATCTTTAATTTCAACCACATCTTTCACCCCATCCGATTGTTTTCCCGCAATCTACACAATAGTCATACTGCGGTTCCATAACTGCTTCACCAGGGATGTATCCATAATGCGTATCTATGTTTTTGTGCTTGCATTTAGCTTGTTTTTCTTTCTAGAACCACTGAGCAATATTGTTCTTCATGGACTTTTACGCCGTGTTTTGTAAGTAGGCGTTTTCCGCAATGATCACATTGATACAAGGTTTGATTTATTAAAACTTTCATTTCCACATTCCTCCTTATTTACTACGAAAAGTCGATGTGATATAATGAAGGCATCTTAATCTTTCGACTTTTCGAGAAACGCCCTGTCTCCCAACTGGGCGTTTTTTCATTTTGTTTTGATAATTTCTAACTATTCTGTTAAAATGTAATTACCGTTGTGTTACAACCGGCCTGTGCTTCTGTACGGGCTTTTTATTATGCTAGTTTTTAGCTAGCGGATACATTATTCTCACTTCTTTCTGATGCTTCGCGCATCGGAATATCCAGGAACCCATTTGCTAGGTGGGGGATACCGTTAGATCCCTGAATATTCAGACAAGTGGAGACTTGTCTATATTTGTAAATTTGTGGTATTATAAGTTTATAAGGTCGCCAATTCGACCTTACCCTTATAAAATGAGCCGTTGAGTTTCACACTCATGGCTCATTTTTTATTTAGCTTTAGACTCTTTTTTTAGTTCTAAAAGCGTATGGAACGTATTTCTTTTAATCGTTTCTAACAGTTGAAATGCTTCATGTGGCGTATAATCTTCTTCCTCAACTAATCTCGCAAGACCAGTAATTATTAGCTGTTGACCAAAACTCTCTAGATTCAATTCCCATTCCCCTCTCTATTTAGCTAGAGTGATATACTCTTCTAAGGACTTTTCAATTGGACACATTTACCACTTTTTATTTTTAAAAATTATGATAATATAACTTTACCGAGTCCCTTCATTCTCGGTACAACTCATATTAGAGAGCCCCGAATCCCTCAACATCCCTTTGCTCGGGGCTCTTCTATTTAATTAACTCCGCTAAAACGATGTATCCATGATGTTTTACAATAGCTTCCGCGCTGTTATGTACTCCTCTAGCCTTTAAATCTCATATCATTTTGATGATGTTTTCTCGTTCGTCTTTATCTCGCTTGCCTTACCACCTTATTTATCTATTAGGGGTCACCATACATGCCCATCAACCTAACAGAACAAGTTGCCCCCAAAATGAAATTTCTATGTTTGATTAAGCCCTGTTTGTTTTAAAGATTGTATACTACTTTATAGTGATGACAATAGTAGCTCTAAAAAAATAGTGTTCTCAAGATATTTATCTTAAGAACACTATTTTCTAATTCAGCTTTATTTAAAATACTAACTGCGATAGGTAAGACTTTGAAGTTATCTCCATCTTTTCCCCCGCTTAGCACTGTACGTGCGACTTTCATCGCATACAGCGCCCCATCTTATCCTTTTATAGGGGTCTTGCCACATCGCTATCAAGCTAATAAAAAGAAATGCCCCCTAGAAGGGGTCACTCATGTATTTTAACGGATTCATTTTACTTTATGTTTTTAGGGATTAATTGAGCAGGTCCTTTTGAAAAAAAAAGACGCCATAAGGCGTCCCCCACAATTGGGTAGATAAGGTTTAGTTTTCCAATCTAAAGAAATTATGTATCACACTTTGAAAGTATATCATAATATCCAATCGGCTTAATATGCATTATTACATACCCTTTTCCAAGCTTCTAAATTTCATAAAGAAAAGACACCCTAAGGTGCCTTCCTCCGACTTGATAACCACTTTAATTTTAATAATATGCATTTGGATTTTCATCCGAATAATATTTTACCACATTAATTTATATTGTCCATTATTTCTTAGAGGTCGATACATATTACTCTCATTCTATTCAACTATGGATCTTTTTTAGTGGCAAGACGCTAGCAGTCTTTTATGTATGTTCCCTGGTTCGACTTTGTGAAAGTCAAAAATGGATAGATAAACTTAAACCATTTGGTGCAGTTGGTAAATGAGCCCTAACCAATTACATATTTCAAACCATCATTGTACTTGTTGTTCTTTCGACATACTTTCATGATATATCAAGATTAACGTATTGGCAGCTATGTATCTTTGGAATAGGAATATGCATTTTTCAAGGTATTAGTAGCATCTTGTGGACTAAATTCTTTCAATATGGGCGATTAGAGTGGCTATGGCGTAAATGTGTTTATAAAAAATAAGATGGATACGGGCAGGATATGTTAATCAATTCGCGAATACTTCAAATAATCATTAGCAAAGATTCTGCAT
>NZ_PCOH01000049.1:0-19154 GCF_002976445.1 Bacillus sp. MYb56 | reverse complement strand
ATACCCTAGAGGCTGCCTAATGAAACGACCTGTCTAACTTTCGGGGGTCACTTCATAGTAGCTCATGACTTTTTCTATTAAATAACCTTTTTAAATAAGTTATATACTTTTTTTGAATTACCTTCATTTAATTGATAATAAGTAAGGTCTACGTCATCAGGAGTGTTTTGATGGGCAATCATAACTTCACTACTGTTGTTATCTACTATCCAAATTAAATATTGTTTATAAGTTCCATCTTGGAAAGTAATCCACATGTTACAATCTACTAAATCAGAACCTTCTTCATCTAGCGTTAAATCGCCTTTTTTTGCTGTATCCATACTGTTAATGAATGTTTTTAATTCATCTGTTTTTGTAAGGAAGATAGATTTTTTTGTCTTAAGCGACTCTACATGTATATCTTTTATTTCCTGTTTTCCTAAAAAAACAGGAGGTGCATTTGGGTCTCTTTGAGTTGAAATAATAGTAGCTTTCTTCTTTGGTTTACTTGCTGTATAGAGATCTTGAATAGATTTTCCAGAGTTTAAAAACCATACGGTTCCAAAAACAATCAATGCGCTACCTATCAATAAAATGATTTTCTTAATAGGGTATTCTCCTCTCTATGGCTTCATGTGAAGAGCTTTTCTATTAATATATGATAGGTAAGCGTAAAGTATTATAGTTGTACGTGGTTATGCTTCACGGTTTTTATAGGGCGATCAACGAGTAAATTGTAAGTAAGCCCTATTAATACGAGAATTCCACCGATAATTTTTCCGGTTGATAGTTCGTGTGACAGGAAGAAATCGATGATAGTCCCCGTAAACAATTGTCCGATAAAGATGAGTAACGTTAAATAAAATGCTGATATTTTAGGAGTAATATAGTTTGATAATGAGATGACGATAACGCCTACTAATCCGCCTAAGTATACAGCGATAGGTATGGATTGTAACGTATGACTAGAAATATACAACGAATCTGAACTGAAAATTAAAAATAACATGGAGAAAAATAATCCAGTAATATAATTGAAAAATGTGCCTTCCCAATTTCCAATTTCCTTTGCTAAATTCGCGTTAATAATTCTAGCAACAACGATAGAAACACCAGCTAAAATAGCGATACAAATATATAACATTTTCTTACCTCCATTAGTAAATTGTCATGACTATAATTCCAGAAGAGATGAATACTAATCCAATTAATTTTTTCTTATCAAACTTCGAAACTTTCATTCCTAATAAACCGAAATGATCAATAACTATGGAAGCGATGGATTGACCAAGTAAGCTTAATGCAATCGTAATAGAGGCACCAAGAGCAGAGAAACTTATATTATTAAAAAGAACAGTGAATACTCCAATTGCTCCAGCGCTATATAAAAAAAGTGGAATACCTTTATCGAAATGGATTTTATTTTTGTTAAGGATTAAAACGAAAATAACTGCTATTAAACCGACAAGATGAATGACAACGCTTGCTGTATACTTGCCAATTAACTCAGATAATATCCCATTCAATGGGAGCATAATGGCAATAAGCACACCAATAAAGACAGAAAGAAAGTTATACAATGTAATATCCCCTTTTTATATTTCATATTTGTAATGACTGTATCATGCTGAAATTGTGTATTACTATGACATATGTCATAGTGAAAGAAGAAAATTTTGTTTACAATTGGGATGAGTTGTAAAGGTGGGGGACTATGAAGAAAGTATGTAATTCTAATAAATTAGCAGAGTATATGAAACAAAATAATATTGATTCATTTTTTAGTAGTGATATGAAACCATATATGGAACTTATATTTTTTAAAAAGAATGAGTTCATTTGTAGAGAAAACGAAGAGATAGATTATTTATATTTCTTTGTTGAAGGAAAAGCGAAAGCGTTTAACACATTAAGTAACGGGAAATCTGTATTATTATGTTTTTATGACAGTTTGCAGTTGCTAGGAGATGTAGAGTTAATTCACTCTCAAAGAATCAATTCAAACGTACAAGTTATGGCAGACTCATATTGTGTTGGCCTACCTTTAGGGAAAGTGAGAAACCAATTATTTCATGATGCGAAATTTTTAAGATGTATTTGCGGTTCTTTAGCCCATAAATTAAATCGACTTTCAAAAAATAGTACAATTAATTTACTGTATCCACTTGAAAATCGACTTGCAAGTTACATGTTAGCAGCAGGGGAACGGGCGGTTCAGCACGGAAATAGAATTGTGTTTAGTGGGAATTTAACGGAAATAGCTGAATTGTTAGGGACGAGTTATCGGCATTTATTACGTACATTAAATGTTTTTTGTGATAAAGAAATTATAAAGAAAAATAATGGTTGCTTTGAAGTCATGAATGTAGATGTTTTGCGGGAATTGGCGGCGGATGTTTATAAATAGGAGGGTATTATAAATGATTACACCTATATTTAGAATTTTTGATATTGAAAAGGCTCAGTTATTTTACTTTAATTTTTTAGGGTTTAAACTGGATTGGGAACATCGGTATGAGGAAAATATGCCATTATATATGCAAATTTCGTTAAATGATACTGTAATACATCTATCTGAACATCATGGGGATGCTTCACCAGGCGGTGCAATTCGTGTGAAAATAGAGGATTTAAAAAGTTATTATGCTATTTTATCAAGTAAAGATTATGCGTATTCAAAACCTGATATAGAGAGAACACCTTGGGATACAATTGAATTAACTGTGATTGATCCGTTCTCAAATAGAATTACATTTTATGAGGAAAGGGTTTAGAAATTGAGGTGTTATAAATAATTTATCAAAGTAGGGGTTACAATGAAGAGAAAAATAGCGATGATTTCAGATATTAATGGGAATAGTCACGCTTTAAAGGCGGTATTAAAAGATATTCGAAATGATAATAAATTTAGGTGATAGTGTGTATGGGCCGTTAGATCCTTTGGGGACAATTGAAATATTAATGAGTAACGAGATGATACATATTAAGGGGAGTTTACTTTATAGTGAACTGCTCTTTTTTATTTTGGATAGATATTGAATTATAAAAAAATAAAATGTTATGATTATGGAAACGTATGAACATGTATTCATGTGTTTGTGAGAAGGAGGAATTGGAATGAAAGATATAATTATCGTTGGAGCTGGTCAAGCTGGATTAACAATGGGATACTACTTGAAGCAGGAAGGATATAGTTTCTTATTACTTGAGGCGGGAAACCGAATTGGCGATTCTTGGAGAGACAGTTATGATTCTTTGCAGCTCTTCACACCAAGGGAATATAGTAGTTTACCAGGTATGATATTAAAAGGAGAAGGGAATGGATTTCCATGTAAAGATGAAATTGCAATTTATTTAGAAGAATATGCAAGGTATTTTCAATTGCCGGTACAATTACAGACTCAAGTTTTAAAAATAAGAAAAGAGAAAGAAATATTTGAATTACACACTCCTACAGAAATTTTACAATCGAAAAAAGTTATTATCGCATCAGGTGGTTTTCAGCAACCATTCATCCCCTCATTTTCACAACATCTTTCATCACATATTTTTCAAATACATTCATCACAATATAAATCACCATTACAAATTCCAAAGGGAAAAGTACTTGTAGTAGGTGGTGGGAATTCAGGCATGCAAATAGCAGTAGAACTTGCAAAAACTCATGAAGTTACAATGGCTATAAGTCATCCGTTAACCTTTTTACCGTTATATCTTTTTAGAAAAAGCATTTTTAATTGGTTAGAAAAAATGGGTTTATTGTATGCCGAAATACATACAAAGAGAGGAAGGTGGTTTCAGAAGCGAAAGGATCCCATTTTTGGTTTTGAAGGTAAGGAACTTATTCGTAGTGGAGCAATAAAACTACAGGGAAAAGTGGTAAGTGCATCAGGAAATAATATTATGTTTCAGAATGGTGGCACGTATAGTGCACAAAGTATTATATGGTCAACTGGTTTTGTTCAAGATTATAAATGGATTGAAATAGAAAAGGCAGTGAATATGAATGGATTTCCTAATCATACAAAGGGAATGAGTCCAGTAAGAGGATTGTATTATATTGGACTGCCGTGGCAATCTCAAAGGGGTTCTGCGCTTATTTGTGGTGTAGGAAAGGATGCGGTGTATTTGCTTTCTGAAATCAAAAAATAGATCAGTAGCAACAGCTACTGATCATCCATATGTACATGAATTAGGAGAGGTCAAACATTTCAAACGTTTATTAGCTTTAGTATAATAGATTTTCATGAAATAAAAAACTGAAAATTATAATTTTTTTGTTGAGAAAGTTTTTTGTATCGAAATATATAAAAAAACGGGGATTTCTATTGAAAGAAAATATGATATTTATATTTTAGTAAATTATGATATAGTCTATATAAGATTCTTTTCCTTAAATTAGGTTTTTTGTATAGTAATTACATTCGTAGTTGGAAAGGGGAAAAATTGTGAAGTTTGATGATCAACGTCTACTAGGAATACGATTAGGTTCTGTACTCATAACAGAAGAAAATCAATATTTAGTAATTAAGAAGAAAGATCATTATGCACTATTAAACATACATAATTTAGAATGCACACATGTCGAAGTGCAGTTAGAACATATTGAAGAACTGCTGCATGAAGATTTCCAAGAAAGTATAACTGAAATTATCGCACCAGAACATATTAAAATTGTGGTGAAAAATGTTATATAAAGAAAGAAGCTGGGAGAATCAGCTTCTTTCTTTGTTTTATTTCGTTAATTATAAGGATAACATTTTTAAAATCTCACCAATAATCCCATCCTTTTGATGAACACCTAAATCCGAGTTCGTCATAATAACAGCGCCATTACCTCGGTATGGATTACATACCATCATACATTGAAATCCAACACCCCAGCCAAGTGAATGAATTTGTAAGTCTTCATTAGAATACTCTAGAAAAACACCTAATCCAGTCCATTTGGTGCATCCTTGAGGAGAAATCATATCTTGTACTGTTTTTTGAGAAAGTTCCAGCTTGCTATTTCCCTGTAAGGAATGAATGATTTCAATAATTAAAGTTGATAAGTCAGTTGGTGTTGTCCAAATGCCTGAAGCAGCTGCGAATGGATAAAATGGATACTTCTCATTTGTAACGGTGCCATCTTTATTATGTCCACAAGCAAATGTATCTAATTTATTTATATCTTCAGTAGGGAATACCGTACTATTCTTCAGTTGAAGTGGTTGAAAGATATATTCTTCAAGTAAAAGGTTGAATCGTTTTCCAGTTATATCTTCAAGTAGTTGTTCGATAATACAAAAATTTGCGTCAGAGTAGTGGAATTGGCTTTCTGGTGCATAAGTTACTTCTATAGGTACTGGGCAATATAATGTTTTACCAGCAAGAAGTTCAGGGATTTTAGGTATTCCTTGCACTAGCTTATAATGTTCAAAACTATTGGGAGGATCAATAATTCCAGATTGGTGACTTAATAAGTTTCGCAGCGTGACTTTTTTCTGTGAAGTAAATAGAGTGGTAGGGATGTTCCAAGATGTGAGTCTATCATTTACGTCTTCATCTAAATATACGATTCCTTGATCTGATAACGTTAGTACAAGCATTGAAGTGATGAATTTGCTAATAGAACAAGAATTGAATATGGAATCCGTAGTGACAGTTCTAGTTGTTCCAGATTCAAGTGTTCCGAAAGCAGTAGCTTCATCAAGTTTACCGTCACGTATAACGGCAAAGCTTAACCCTGCAACAGAATATTGGTTCATTTTCTCATAGATATTGTTACTTTTTAAGTTCATAGTGACTCCTTTCTTTTAAAAACAGAATATTAACTTTATTATACAGTAGTAAATAGAGAGAAAAGGAAAACACTTCATCTTTTATCGATGAAGTGTTTTCTTAGTTTAAGTTAATTCGAAGTAAATGCTTTAAAAAATTTATCTCTGTACATGTACATAAGCCATGAGGCTGTTATAAAGGAAATAAAGATTTGTTTGTTTTTAATTGGTGCATTGAAAACAAGACAACCAACTATATCAAATAACAAATGTAGTGCAATTGAAAGAACTACAAATTGTAGTAATGTTTTAAAATATCTTTTCATAAAGTGTCCCCCTAAAATAAAAGGTTTTATCTCGCATTAACGGGTAGTAAAACTCCCACCTCAAAATTCGACTGGGCAAAGAAGTTAGGTGGGAGTAGGGCTGCCCGTAAACGCCCGATTGGTGAAGACTAATAATCAGTGGGGGACGAACAAAACCCCCACTGATTAAATCTTCACTTTATCAACAATGTTGTATATTACTATTATACATTAAATGTGTCTTGTGGTAAAAATTACATAAATTACTTAAATAAAACAATGCTAGTGAGGAGGAACAGTCTTGGAATTTTGGATTGTCATACCGATAGCGGCCTTTGGATTTATGTATCTCGCTGAAAAATTAAATAAAATCGAAAAGAAAACAGATACGCGTTTAAAGAGGATGGAAGATAGATTACAATTAATTTCGAAAGAAATGGGAATTGTAGATAGAGAACCTGAAATTAATAAAGAATTACGCCAGCTTGTGGAAGAAGGAAAAACAGTTACAGCAATTAAGAGAGTAAGAGAGGCTTTTGGATTTTCATTGTTAGAAGCGAAGCAATATGTTGATAAGTTATAAAAAAGATCATCCAATTGGATGGTCTTTTTTTACTGAACCATACGTGTATTTACATAAGCAGCGATTATAACGTGGCCAATAATAATGATGGGAAATATAATTTTAACATTAGGAGTAATGAAGACACTGCCAATTGTGGCAATAACACCAGCAATTAAATTATAAAGACCAACTATTTTTGATAACTTCACTTTGTCAGGTACACGGCGTTCATTGAATCCTGATAAGAGCCAAGTGTATTGTTTTACTCCGATGAAATAAGCTAATGCAAATGAAATGATGGCTAGTATGAATAATGATGGGGAAGCGAAGAGAGTCATTAAAAGCACCTCCGTTAAAGGGTTATAAATAAATTATAGTATGAATGTTATAATTTAACAAAATACATTTTTGATTTTAACTGTAATAGAAAAATGGAGTATTTGTGATGAAGGGAGATTAAGTATGAATATTGTGGAATTCCAGAGATATGTATTAAATTTCAGTAAAGAAAAAGGGTTTCAAGATACAACAATTGAAGAGCGTACGATATATGTGATGGCGGAATTAGGTGAATTAGCGGAAGTTATATTAAAGCGTGATAAAATACAAGATTCGAAAAGAGAGATTGGCTTAGAAATGTTTGATGTAATTTGGAATGTATGTGATTTAGCAAACAAGTTAGAAATTGATTTAGAGAAGGCGTTTGAAGAAAAAATGATGATTAATAAAAAACGTGAATGGTAAAAGAAAAGTTAAAAAGCGCACAAAATTTTGTGCGCTTTTTATTAATGGTATGAAAAATATGTAAAAAAAGATGGAACAAACATTTGAGACGAATTGTCTAATATAGGAAATAACTATTTAGTTTGAAAGAAAGGGTGGAGAAAATGAAAAAGAATATATTATTAAAAGTAGGGGTATGTGTTAGTTTACTAGGAACAATTCAATTTGTTAGCACAATTTCTTCTGTGAAAGCGGAACAAAAGCTAGAGCAAAAAGTAATAAAGAATGAGACAGGAACTATTTCAATTTCTCAGTTAAACAAAAATGTATGGGTTCATACTGAGTTAGGTTATTTTAATGGAGTAGCAGTTCCATCGAACGGTCTAGTTCTTAACACTTCTAAAGGGTTAGTGCTTGTCGATTCTTCTTGGGATGATAAGTTAACGAAGGAACTAATAGAGATGGTAGAAAAGAAATTTCAGAAGCGCGTAACGGATGTCATTATTACACATGCGCATGCTGATCGAATTGGCGGGATAAAAATGTTGAAAGAAAGAGGCATTAAAGCGCATAGTACAGCATTAACTGCGGAACTAGCAAAGAAAAATGGATATGAGGAGCCACTTGGAGACTTACAAACAATTACAAATTTGAAGTTTGGAAATATAAAAGTAGAAACGTTCTATCCAGGGAAAGGGCATACAGAAGATAATATTGTCGTAGGGTTACCGCAATACAACATTTTAGCTGGAGGCTGTTTAGTGAAATCTGCGGAAGCTAAAGATTTAGGGAATGTTGCTGATGCATATGTAAATGAATGGTCGATATCGATTGAGAATGTGTTGAACCGATATGGAAATATGAACTTAGTAGTGCCTGGTCATGGAGAAGTAGGGGACAGAGGATTACTTTTACATACATTGGATTTGTTGAAATAAGAAACTGTGGGAATATAAAAGCGAGGAGAAACAATTTTCTCCTCGCTTTCTTCTAACTATATTTAAATGCGAAGCTATCAATTATGCCTGCATACGTTACTGAGATTTTAATTCCAAGTATACAAATACCAGTACCGTCATAATTGCTATAACAACGTAAGTAACATCAAGCATTATAAGTGTCTTTAAAGTTTCAGTCATCCTAATTCACCCCTGGTATGAAAATATAACATAATCTCTTATCAATCAGTTAAGAGATTATAAAGATAACAATGTACATGAAATTTCTTAAGTAGTTTCTATATAAATATATCATATAAATAATGTAAAAAATGTTAAGATGGTGTAAATGTATTGTAAATAAAGAGGTTTCCTATAAAATCTTTAATCAAAAAATTGATAGTTCTTCAAAATGAAAAAACGCTATTCTTTCTGTTGAATGATAGAAAGAATAGTGTTTTTGTATGCCTATTAGTTGCTAATATCACTAATAGTTCTCTAAATCAATGATTTAGCTATTTGAAAGCATCAACAAAGGTGTCCATTTTTCTGTATGTTTTTTTGATGGCAATAAAAATATTATGTCAATAATATGAACTGTCACAAATTTATATATATTATTGTGATTGATATCACATCCCTTTTTCTCAATGGGTATTATGCTTAATTTGTAACGAATGATTGGGAGAGGGTGGGATGATATGTTTTGTTATCAATGTGAACAAACGCCAACAGGCGGATGTAAAGTGATGGGTGTTTGTGGTAAGAATGAAACAATTGCAAGTTTACAAGATACGATTGTGTTTGGATTAAAAGGAATTGCTGCTTATCGTACTCATGCTGCTCAGCTAGGGTATACAGATGCATTTGTAGATGCTACAACTCAAGAAGCGCTATATATGACATTAACAAATTCTAACTTTAATGAACAAGAACATATTGATATGGCTATGAAAGTAGGGAAATCGGCTTTACGAGTAATGGAGTTATTAGATGAGGCACATACGAATCACTTTGGTGTTCCGGAGCCTGTTCAAATTACGCAGAACCATGTAGAAGGTAAGGCAATTGTAGTTACTGGTCATAATTTATTTGCATTAGAAGAGTTATTAAAGCAAACAGAAGGAAAAGAAATTAACATTTATACGCATTCTGAAATGCTACCAGCACACGGATATCCACAACTGAAAAAATATAAACATTTAAAAGGAAACATCGGTAAGGCATGGTATGATCAACGACGCCTTTTCGAAAAATTTACAGGTGCCATATTAGCTACAACGAACTGTGTTATGCCAATTAAAGGATCATACTCTGATCGATTCTTTTCATATGATATTGCAGGTTTAGAGGGTGTACAAAAAATTGAAAATGATGATTTTGCACCATTGATTCAAAAAGCGCTTGAACTTCCAGAAGTACATATGGAGTCGGATGAGCAGTTAGTAACAGGGTTTCATCATAATACAGTATTATCATTAGCTCCGGAAATTATTAATGCAGTAAAAGAAGGAAAGATTAAGCGTTTCTTTGTCATCGCAGGTTGTGATGCTCCGGGAAAAGGCGGAGAATATTATCGTGAATTAGCAACGTCACTTCCGCCAGAAACGGTTATTTTAACAACTTCTTGCGGGAAATTCCGTTTTAATGATGTGAGTTATGGTGTTGTACCTGGTACGGAGATTCCGCGTTACATTGATTTAGGACAATGCAATAATTCAATTTCTACAGTGAAAATAGCGGCCGCTTTAGCAGATGCTTTCCAATGTGAAGTGAATGAATTGCCAGTAAGTATTGTCTTATCATGGTTTGAACAAAAAGCGGTTGCTATTTTACTTGGGCTATTTAGTCTTGGAATTCAAGATATTCGCATTGGTCCAAAGGCGCCTGAATTTATTTCACCTGGCGTGCTTGATGTATTACAAGAGACATTCGGTTTAAAACTAATTACAACCGCAGCAGAAGATATGAATATGATGTTATCGTAACAAAAGGATGTCCTATATGTAGAGTTGACTTTATAAAGAGTTTGTATGTATTCGCAAGCTCATGTATTAGATGCACAGGTGCATTAGTAGAAGAACAAAAAAATGATCCGTCTTTTTAATAAGGAGAGCTATCTACATTCATTAACTTCGGAATATTATAACGCCCAAAATAAAAATGCGGAATTTTTGTTTTGGGTATTTCCTTTTCTTAGCTGGATAGGTATGTGGTGAGATTTCTTAAGAAGAAAATAGGCAGTATCCAATAGATAATAGCGGATTTAAGAAAAAATTTAAAAATCGAGTTGACATTCCATCTACACAGTCATACAATGTAGTGGTAATGAGTAATACTGAATAGCGTAGTTTTTAAAAATATATTCAGTATCCAATAGGCAAAAGCGGATTTAAGAAAAAATTTTAAAAATCGAGTTGACATTCCATCTACTTAGTCATACAATGTAGTTGTAATAAGTAATACTGAATAGTGAGATTTCTCAAAAGCTATTCAGTAAAAATTAGCCTTAGTACTCTGTGATACTGAATATAAGTCAGACAGAATAGGGGGTAAAGGAGGATCAGAAAATGGAAAATTTAACTGAAATGCTGAAAGGTTCGCTGGAAGGATGTGTTCTGGAAATCATTAGCCGCCGTGAAACTTATGGCTATGAGATTACCCGCCACCTGAATGAGCTTGGGTTTACTGAAGTCGTGGAAGGAACGGTCTATACCATCCTTGTGCGATTAGAGAAGAAAAAACTTGTGAATATTGAAAAGAAACCGTCAGACATGGGGCCGCCTCGCAAGTTTTATTCACTAAATGAGGATGGCCGTCAGGAGCTTGAATTGTTTTGGAGAAAATGGGATTTTGTATCATCAAAAATTAACGTCTTGAAGTCAAACTAGCCTCATAAGATTAAATATTCGGCCGATATTTTGGGAGTTTCTTGTTCTGCTTTATAAAAAAGGAGGAAAAATAATATGTTGGAAATGTTCAAAAAATTAATTGGTGATAAAAAAGAGTACAAAATGATGATGGCACGGGTTGGAGCTCTGCCAGAGGACTATCAGTTTGTGTTTAAGAAAATTCAAAACTACATGTGGAATTTCTCAGCTGGTAACGGGATGGATATGCTACACATACAGTATGAACTAATCGATTTGTTTGAAGCCGGTGCGGCGGAAGGCAGACAAGTGCTAGAAATCACTGGGGAGGACGTGGCATCCTTTGCTGACGAACTAGTGGCAAACGCTAAAACTTATGTTTCCAAGTATCGTGAAGATTTGAATGAAAGTATCATGAAGCAATTGAGAAAAAAATAAATGCAACAGGTAATACCGACTGATTAGCTGGTTACAAATGTGAATTGCCGCCATCGCTATTCAGTTATATTTTTAAATCAGTACTAAGTATTACAGATTATCAGTAATACTAAATAGAGGAGTGTGGGCAGTCTAGCTTTACAAAACATTTTTTAAGGAGGAAAAAAGTATGACCAATACAGCGATTTCTGTAAAAGGATTAAAAAAATCCTTTAAAGATAAGGAAGTGTTAAAAGGGGTAGATTTTGAAGTGCAGCGTGGCGAAATTTTCGCACTGCTGGGCTCAAATGGAGCGGGCAAGACGACAATAGTCAATATCCTCTCGACGCTGATGAAGCAAGATGGCGGCGAAGTAGGTATTTGTGGTTTTGACGTTCAGCGTCAACCGGATCATGTTCGTCAAAGTATCAGTCTGACAGGGCAGTTTGCAGCTTTAGACGGTATGCTCACGGGGAGAGAAAACTTGATAATGATTGCCAATTTGCGTGGAGTTTCTAGTCCTGCTCAAGTCGCTGATAATTTGCTTGCAAGATTCAGCCTGACTGATGCAGCCAACCAGAGGGCAGACCAGTACTCAGGTGGGATGAAGCGCCGGCTTGATATCGCCATGAGCTTGATTGGGACGCCAGCAGTCATTTTTCTCGATGAACCGACGACAGGGCTTGACCCCGAAGCGCGGATTGAAGTGTGGGATACCGTCAAGGAACTTGCCGGCGGCGGCACAACCATCTTGCTCACGACCCAGTACCTCGAGGAAGCCGAACAACTGGCGGACCGTATCGCTATCTTGCATGGCGGAAAAATTATTAAGACTGGTACTCTTACAGAACTTAAAGAGATGTTCCCGCCAACAAAAGTGGAGTATATCGAAAAGCAGCCGACATTGGAAGAAATTTTCCTTGCGATCATTGGCAAAAAGGAGGAGATGTAAATGAAGAGCAAAACAGGGGTATTATTAGGGCGCTTAATGCGCAACATCATGCGCAGTCCAGATACAATTATTACGGTAGCGATTACGCCGATTATGATGATGCTGTTGTTTGTCTACGTATTTGGCGGCGCCATAAAGACAGGAACGGATAACTACGTCAATTATTTATTGCCGGGAATCTTGCTGATGGCTATCGCATCCGGTGTCGCTTACACTTCCGTACGGTTGTTTACGGATGTAAAGAGCGGGCTGATGGCACGTTTCATTACTATGCCTATCAAGCGTTCGTCGGTATTATGGGCTCACGTATTAACATCACTTGTTGCTAATGTGCTTACTATCGTGGTGGTTATTCTTGTTGCGCTCTTAATGGGCTTCCGTTCCAGTGCTAATATTCTGGATTGGCTCGCGGTAGCTGGAATACTCGGGATGTTTACGCTGGCGCTGACATGGTTGGCTATCATTCCTGGGTTGACAGCGAAGTCTATGGAAGGGGCGACAGCCTACTCGTACCCACTAATTTTTCTGCCCTTTATTAGTTCGGCCTTTGTTCCTACCGAAACTATGCCAAAAATTGTTCGTGCGTTCGCTGAAAACCAGCCTGTGACTTCAATCGTGAATGCGATTCGTGCCCTCTTATATGAAGGGGCTGTTGGCAACGATATTTGGATTGCACTTGCTTGGTGTGTGGGCATTATGGTTATCGCTTACTTCTTCGCCGGCAAAGCATTTAAACGTCAGTTAGGGTAACACCACCAGTTAATGGCAACTAAATCTTCTGGAATAATATATATATGGGAAAATGGATTTAAATCACATTAATCTTAGTTATTGCTATAATTGTTAGTATTCTTACTGGTTATGTAGTTGGTACGTAAGTAGGCTCAGACGTTGAGAAAAAGCAGACTGAGAGAGTTAAAAGGGAAGAGGTAATATTTTGATCTCAATTCTAATTGCCATATAATAAATGCAATTTTTATACATGAAAAGCCCACCTGTTTCCGTAGGTGGGCTATATCTTTATTACACAATTCGAAAGTATACTCTCTTTTTCTAAATATGTAATTATGCATATTTAGAAAAAACTACACTTAATAAATATTACATATAGTAAATGGAAACTTATGGTGTAATTCTTTTAACAGGCTTAACATGATAACCATTATATAAGGTGCGTAGGCTCCTTTGGAAAAGTTCTTCTTTTCTGAAAAATGAATTTTAATTCGTTATATGTAATAAAAATTCATGAGAATAATTTTATGTTTTCTAAATTTATTCCTTTACATCAATGTGTATTATTTATTACAACAGCTTCATGTCAAAGATAAGATGTGAAAGCAAAGGGAAATATAAGTATCTTTATAACGAGTTCCTAATATAATCAATGTGTTAACGAAAGGAACTCTGTATTATGTTTACTTTTCTATTAACTAATACAGCTTCAAAAAATAGACACAATTGCTACATACCAATTGTAATTTATTATCTATTCATAATTCTGTTTATTCTGTCTTTCTAAAAATAAAAAAATATTAGACTCGCAAATATAAACGTTATAATGAGGGCGTCGAGAGGTAACCGATTACCTACGAAGAAAATATCAAACATTTTAAAATTGGACAGACTGAAACGATTACTTACAGAAAGGTGTGTGACCAGAAGGGGAATTTCTTCAAAATAGTTTAGCAGCAGCGGACATCGTATTAGCTGGTGTAAACAATATCATCAATGGTAAGTATAGGGTTGGAGGATAAATGCCTCGCACATTAAGAGAGACAGCTTTAGGTGGAATCGTTTACAATATGGCGCATCTAGTAAGCGGTTCATTTTTTAAGAATGGTCTATATTCTTAAGCCTAAAAAGAGACGTAAGAATAGGATACAAGGGGGATTTATTATATGAATGGGAATACTGCAAAAAAAATAGAATTTCAAGCTGAAAACACTGCAGTGAAAAATGAGAAATATCCAGATCCTAAAAAGTGGCATAAACAAGATACTACCTGGGCATTGAGCCTTTTTGGAACAGCAATTGGAGCAGGAGTACTCTTTTTACCTATTAATGCCGGTTCAGGTGGTTTATTATCATTACTGTTAATTACGATACTTGCATTTCCTGTTATGTATTACTCACATAGGGCACTTGCTAAAATGATATACGCTTCCAATTCTGCTGATGAGGGGATTACAGGCACAATAAGAGAGTATTTTGGCAATAAGGCAAGTATCATTTTTAACATAGTATATTTCGTCTCAATTTATACGATCGTACTGATGTATTCGGTTGCACTTACAAATACTGCAAGTAGTTTTATCGTGCATCAATTGCACATGCCGGAGCCTCCAAGGGCCATTTTATCACTTGTATTAGTACTCGGTCTTATCGCTATACTAAATTTCGGTCAAGATATCACTGTAAAGATAATGAGCATGCTAGTATATCCTTTCATAGCTTCTTTACTGTTTATCTCAATATCTTTAATTCCACAGTGGAATACGTCAATGCTTAGTTTCTCAAGTGCGTCTACTGCTTCAACAGGAACAGGGTATTTTGGAGTGATATTGATGATACTACCAATCATCGTATTCTCGTTCAATCATTCTCCTATGATTTCGTCATTCGTTATGAAACAGAGAGCTACGTATGGAATAGAAGCTACTGATGCCAAGTGTGCTCAAATACAAAAAGTTTGCTATATCATGACATTCGCTGTTGTTATGTTCTTTGTTTGGAGCAGTACTTTAAGTTTGACTCCAGATGATCTTAAGATGGCAAAAGAACAGAACTTGTCAATCCTATCATATCTTGCTAATGAGCTTAATTCGCCTGTAATCACTATTGCAGCTCCTATCATTGCTTTTGTGGCTATTACAAAGTCTTTCCTTGGCCATTATATAGGAGCATATGAAGTAATGCGTGACATGATTATTAAGTCCGGTAAAACACGCGGGAAAGATATAGGAGAAAAAACAGTTAAGACAATGATCCTTACTTTTGTCGTATTAACATGCTGGTATGTTGCTTATGCAAATCCAAGTATTCTTGGAATCATTGATGCTCTTAGCGGTCCATTAGTTGCTGCGATCTTATGTCTATTACCAATGTATGCGATTCGTAAAGTACCAGTACTGGCTAAATACAGAGGGAAAATGAGCAATGTGTTTGTCATTATTGTAGGTATACTTACTGTCCTAGCAAGTATTAAGTCATTATTCTAATTCGCTATTGTTAGTTCAAGTGCTAAAATAGCGGGATATGAAAAATGAATGAAAGAGAGATTATGGAGAAGATAAATCCAAATTCGAATTTAGAACAAGTAATTTAATGAGGGTTAAACTCTAATATGAAAAGACATGAACAAAGATTAGTTCATGTCTTTTTTTGTGTTGGCGTTATTCTTAGAAGAGCGTTTCAAGTAGCGGTAGCGAATAAAATGTTTTTACTAGGTATTTAAATAGAGGTAACTGGCATCTAGTCAAACTCAATATTATTTTGGGTTTAACTGACCACTGCTTATGGGCAGTATAAACATAATCTCTCTTTTAAACCTTCTAACACTTCTTCAGGAACTTCCCTGATTTTGATATCTTTACCTAGGAAAAGTAGCCAATTTGTTATTTCTATCAATTCATCGAGATTATTAACATTGATAAAAGTTTTTAGAATGGCTGTGGATTGGTAAGGATTTGTATAGGAAATAGAAATTTTTATAGGATGGTATTTTTTGAACTGGGTAATCGCTTTTGGACCAAGTTCAAGTACAAGTTTGATTGCTTCGTCCTTCTTACTTAGTTTTTCTGAAATTTTTTTCTTACTTAATCTAGTTTTCGTCGTATAGGTTTCGACATTAATGAGATGATCGACAAGAAACATCTTCTTTTTTTCTTCTTTTATGTCAAAGCCTTCAATTATCCAATGGCTTTTTTCTTGATAAAGGTGCAGTAGATAAATTGGATAAAACTTGGTTTCCTCCTCTTCTTTTACGGTAATCAATAAATGGCTATCTAAAAGAAGGATTTGGATGAGTTTTTCTAACATAGGATGGGGGAGGTCAGAAAGCTCAAGTAGGTCAGGATTATGAGGGTTAGTCCCTTCAAAAAGCAAGATTTGATTTAAAAGAACAAGGTCATCCTGCTGGATTTCTGAGATGAGTCCTAGTAGTTTTTCGGCTAAAGACTGACGACTCTTTAGATAGGGAAGTTGTTGATTTCTTGTGGCCATAAAGGCAATAAAAAGAGCTTTGACCTCATTATCAGTAAAGCGAACAACGGGCAAGATAGAGTTATGCATGACAAAATATCCTCCATCCCTGCCAACTTCAGCGACGAGCGGCATCCCCATGGCTTCAATTTCTCTAATGTCTCTAATAGCTGTCGATCGTGAGATGCTAAATTCTCGTATGATTTCAGAAATTGTAAAGTGGGAGCGGTTGTTAATATAGCGCATGATCGTATTAATCCGTTCAACTTTTTTCATGTTGGTCTCCTAAACAGTATCATTTTTTGACATGATTTAAAGATATTATAAACTCATCAAGTGAAAAGATAAATCGCTTGATTAATTTAAAAGTGAGGAAGGTTTTAAATATGAAAAATTATACAATAGAAGAAAAAGATAGCTTTATCGTGTTAGGTATTGGAACTGAACTTAAGAGCCACTATACAGACTTTGCGGGCATAAACAAGGAAAAGGCAGACTTTTGGCTGGCCGTCGAACAAGATGGAAGGTTGGACACTTTAAAAGCTTTAGCTACAAATGATTACATTTTTTCTGTGAGTGAAGCGGTGAATAACAAGATGATGTATTACGCTGGTGTCATGACAGAGGCAACGATACAAGAAGAATCTAGAGTTATCCAGTTTCCGAGGGGAGAATACCTAGTAGTTAAAGGGGAAGGCAATACAGCTGAGGAGCTAAGTAATAAGCTTACTGGTATTGCATTTGGTCAAGCATTAGCAGAAGAAAAAGATTTTGCCTATGTTGGTGGGCCAAATACAACAGTTGAGATGGGGCAGCGAAACGGCTTAGTATTTGGTGAAATATGGATTCCAGTTGTTAGGAAGTAAAGTGTTAAAAGGAGAGATGGAATTGTCCAATATAGTTGATTTTAAAAACGTAACTACAGCTGGCATGGAGTCTTCACCCGTAGCAGAAGCACTTGCTGGTTTACGTGCCCATGAAGCACGTTACTTTATGAATAAATACAAGCATGAATTTACGGTTGTGCCAGCTAGTGAAAGCGAGAAGACTCTTGATTATGTGAACCGCATTTTGAAAGAAGAACGTGATATTGAGTTTGCGGCAAAACCTTTAGAAACATCGTGTTTTCAAGTGGGAAATATTAAATTTGCCTATGTCTTCTATGAGGATGGTCTTGCAGTCAACGTCATGTATACGTTGGATAACCCAAAGAAGCGGGCTGTTGGATTTAAGCTTTCTGAGGGAATGGAGATACCAACGGAGTTAGTAGAGAAGTTTAAGTTTGCTAGACAGAAGTCTAAACTTGCTGGAACAATTCGAGGTTCGTTTTTTGTAATAAAAGGAGAATATAGTGTAAGTTGAAGAATCATTCATTTGTTATATTGAGTTATTTTTTAAAAGGCGCGATTAAGGCTAACAATCTTAAATTGTTAGCCTTTTTTTACATAAGTATAATATTCATAGTCTGCTACACACTATGTTCAGATAAAATAAAACGAAAGGAAATTACTGTAGGGTGGTGGCGTGAGCAAAAAAAGGCTATTTGAGTTATTCTTAGTAACTTTTGCTTTACTATTCCTTCATGTAAGCACATTTACTAATGAAAAATTGAATGATAAATTTGGTAACTTTACCTTCTTTGTTGTATTTCTCATGTTTTATATCAACGTTGCATTTATAAAGCGGTATTTTGATGATATACAAAAGTGGATTCGAAATATCACATTTCTTCTTGCCCTGTTAGTAGTAACTTTAATATCACTATGGATAGGTTACTTTTAAAGCCTTGTGATTAAGGAAATTTTGTTTTGTTATCTTTCCTTAACAACAAACAAGACGCCAACCAGATCATGGTAGCGCCTAAGATAAGTACTATTGGTTTAATCATTAACAAGTATATCTGGACCCTTTTTCAACATATACGAGAAACCCGAAATAAATACGATACTAAATATAATAATGGAAGACCACATATTAAAATGAAATTCTTTACCTACAACTAAATAGTAGATGTTATGGACCAAGAAATTAGCACCTATGATAATCCCACCTAACATTGAACTAATTACAAGACTGAGTAAATAAAATTTGAGCTTCTGAAACATTTCCTCTCTACTCCTTTTCTAAAATCAACTTTATTCAGGATGTTTTAGAAAACTATACCATTTATTTTTCTAATATTCTTAAATCTATAATATATTTAAGGTTATTTTAAGAGAAGAAGAATTGCCTACCAAAATGTCAATTTCGGGGTTTCACCAATATGCCCATCAAGCTAATGAAACTAGTATCCCAAAAACAAAAAATGTATATTTTCATCTGGAGATGCCAATTTTCTCATTTTGGGGATACTATAAAATTTTAGGTTGATAGCCATGTGGTGCTACCCCACATCCATCAACTTAACGTATATTTTTATACAAAATGCGGTCTTTCCACG
>NZ_PCOH01000048.1:0-20453 GCF_002976445.1 Bacillus sp. MYb56 | reverse complement strand
GCATATCATTAAAAAAGGCCAACTTATTTTACGGGACAAGTCTGTCCAAAATGAAGTGAAGTTTATTCATCAACTATTCGGAATGGCTACATAAGAATAGATTCCATTAGGCATCTATATACCTCTTTCAAATAAATACAATCTTTGCACCAGAACCGGCGGTACGCCAAAAGATACTAAAAGGAAATTAGCAAAAACAATGGATAGTATACGGCATAAACATGGTAAAAATTCAATTATGCGTGGTATTAGCTACATTAAAGGGGCTACACAAAGGGAAAGAAACGGAAATATAGGTGGACATAAAGCATAATGGAGGAATACAGAACATGATTGATAGAGGTATGATGCGATGGGTTCCATTTTCAGCAATAAAAGAACAATTTGAAGGACTGAATGAATTATATGATAAGCAAAATGAAGTGCCGATGCCCATTTTAGATGAACAAAAATTAGAACTTATAAATGATATTGTGTGTTGTGCAATGTCTGAAAATAAGCAAGTAAGTATTTCATACCAAAAACAGAACAAAGTATATTCCGAAGTGGGTTATATTCATTACTACGACATGATTTGTAATGAATTAAGAATTATGAATCAACATGATAATGTATTTTATATAAAAGTTAATCATGTAACAGATATCAAATATACATAGCGCTTAAAAAATTATGGGGTGGGGAATTATGATGAAAAGTCAAAAAGAGCTTATCTATCATTTTAGAGAGTTTTGGGATTTTGAGTATATTTGTTTGGAGAAAAAAGGCTTGGGGTTCCCAGAATTAGAAGAAGTAATGTTGAAATATAACATGCATAAATCTGATGAGAATTTGGAATTTAAAGAGTGTTGGATACATCGTGAATTTGTGGATGGAGAAGAATTAAGAACAGTTCAAATTATATATGAAGATAGTAAAATTAATAGGGTTGTTCGTTTATGGGGATCTAAGAAAAATAAAGATGGAAAAGTTCTTGCAATAACAATGGACTTTTTAAATATAGAAACCAAAGAACTTGAATGTGAAATTGATCTAATGAAAGATAAAAAATTTGAAGGTATCAACCATAGAAATAGAGCCCTTTTTAATTAGGACTCTATTTCTATGGTTTCATTACAAACTTTTATATCCCACATAGTTCGAATAAAACCTTGAAGTTTGATAAGAAACAAAAGATGTTAATGCTGTTTATATCCCACTACGTTTAAATAAAACAATACTACAATGATACGTCTAATCAGTTTACCTATGCGTTTATATCCCACTACGTTTAGATAAAACCAGGTGTTTTGCGACAAAGCTACAGTGTACCTCAAGTTTATATCCCACTACGTTTAGATAAAACTTAGCGCAAGGTATGTTCGGTGCAACAACTCAAATCTTTATATCCCATATCGTTCAGATAAAACACCAATTCACCGAGCTGGTTCAGAAAGAGCTTTGATCTTTATATCCCATGAAGTTCAGATAAAACATAACACAGTTGCTAAATACGCTGTATTCAATCAACACTTTATATCCTATACGGTTCAGATAAAACAATTTTAAGTATGATAAAAGGTGCTGTAAACAACATTTTTATATCCCATATAGTTCAGATAAAGCCCATAACCTTTTTGTATTGTTCGATACATCGGCATGCTTTATATCCCATACGGTTCAGATAAAATTGGTACCGAACTAAGCGTTCTTTACGAAGGAGGATAATTTATATCCCATATGGTTCAGATAAAACCCACATATACTGAAGAACTCGATCTGTAATTTTCTCCTTTACATCCCACACAGTTCAGATAAAACATCGAAATAGGGTGGGCGTCTCCCTCCAAATACGTAATTTATATCCCATATTGTTCAGATAAAATCCTATCTGTATACAAGTGATAAACCTTATGATAGCAACGTCTTAACAGGTGTATCAATCAGTATTTTGCAGCGAATCCTCGATCATGTTTTTGTCTTCTCTTATAAAATGCTGAAAGACCTTGTCATATCAAGGTTTTCTACATGTTTTATAAAAACGAGGTTCACTGCAAAATTACGGAAGTACAATTCCTGTTCCTGTTATCTTTTCTTTATCAAAATCGTACTTGCAATTTATAGTGTGAATGTATTGAAGTCCGGGAATATCAATTTCCTTTATTTCGATTCCGTATCGTTGAACCTGTTTTCTAGAAATAGAGGTTGTAAGCTTTTCGATTTGCATTCGTAATACTTTTCGCTGTTTCGAATCTTTTTCCTGTTTAAATGTAGTAAATAGCTCACGATTCTCTACATATATAGACCAGGGAATAACTTGATAATTATCAATATCACGCAGCAACCTTTGTGCTTCTGTATTTCTCATATCGTTTAGTGGCAGTGTATCCAGTACCTTTAAAGCTTGGTAGAATTCATCTAAGTATTTTTTGCTCAGATTTTCTGTTTTATATAAAGTTTCGACAAGCTCCATTTTTGTTTTCTCATGTAGTATTTGTCCGTTAAAGGATTCTAGAATTTTTAAACCGTTATGAACAATATCCTCATCGTAAACGAACCCTATCCCTTGTGCTTCTGTATAAACAAGGACATTAGGTTCTGTACCTTCATAGGCTCTGCCACGATAACAACGACCTAAACGCTGAAATAAGCTATCTAATGTAGAGATTTCAGTAAATAGCAAATCAAAATCAATATCTAATGAAGCTTCTACAAGCTGGGTGGCGACCCAAATCCCACTTTGTTCTTCACGGTTTTTATCATTTGGTGCGAATTTCTTAATTTCCTCTTCTAAAACGGCACGATCCTGTTGAATAAATTGCGTGTGCAACAACCTTACCTTTTCATTATTAAACAACCCATATATACGTTTTGCTTCTTTCACGGTATTAGCAATAATCAATACACGTTTATTTCGTCCAGCTTCACGAATATGTTCTAAATCTTCGTCAATCATTGTTTTACGTATAGATATGCGGTGACGAATTAAGTCATTATAGAATTCCTCTTTTACAAAATCACTTACCTTGATTTTTCCTCGTTTCTCCATTGTTTCCATAAAAACAGTAGGAAGTGTAGCGGTCATAATCATAAATTTTCCGCCTATCTGGTGAATCATTTCCAATGCTTTGAGTAAAACAGCTAAGATTTTCGGAGAATAACCTTGTATTTCATCTAAAACTATCTTAGAGTACGCCATTGTGGCCAAGTATTTCTCATATCCTCGAAATAAAAATGGAAACTTCAAAATTTGATCAATTGTGCTAAATGTTAACTTTTTACTCAATAAACGAGACTGTTCATAGATAAGCTCATTGGTTTCGTAATCATTGTTTAATGTCTGTAGAAAATCCACGCTACCACTGTGTAGCAACCCAGCAATCGCTTGCCCCTCTTCATCTACATATCCCATTCCATTTGTTATACGCTCATACAAGGCATTTAGACTTACACGGATGGGGAGTGTAATAAAACCTTTAGCTTTATCAATCCAAAATAAAGAAGCTTCTGTTTTTCCCATACCGGTTTGTGCAACAGCCACGATATTCTTGTTTCGATTCTTGTAAGAAAAGAGTTGTAGATTGCGTGGTTTATGACCATTCTTTTTTAGGAATTCATCGACATAAGTCCCAACTCCTTTGTCCGCATGATATTCCACAAGTTCTCCTGCAGAAGCCGCATGATCTAAACGATTTAAAAGTCCCTTTACAAGTATAAGAAGAGGATATTCTTTATCTTTTTTCTTAATTGGTTTCCAACCTATAGTTGTAGTATCAAGATCTTTATTAACAGAACAGCACAATTCTTGCTCCAAACGGTCTATTTTCCCTTTTAAATCTGGTAAAACTGCATTTAGTATTTGGGCATCAAACATTACGTTTCGTACATGATGATGTGCAATTGCCTCTTTCACAACCCGTTCTGTACTTTTGGAATAATGTAATTCTAAAAATGGAACACAAAGTAAGGAAATAAAGGCATGAGGAACATTAGGATATTTTTTTTCAATTTCTTGCTTTGTTAAAGGAGATAACCCCATATTAAGTTTAATAAATTGTTGAAATCCCTCATAAATCTTTCCCGCATCGTGGTATTGGGCAGCTACTTGTGAAAGTTGCCAAATCTCTTCTGAAAACAGAGATCCATACGAGTGTTTTAGTAAAGATAAATTTTCTAATACCTGTCCTGTGTGTTCTTGTAATGTTTCAAATTCTCCTGTTTGCTGATCCCACTTTGCGTAAATCAGATCTTCCATGTTTCTCCTCCTGAAACAAATCCATGCCTACTCATAAGGCATGGAAAAATACAATATGTCCATCTTCATCTTCCATATACTGAGGTGAATTTAACCCTTCTCCTTTACGGAAGAACTGTGTTTGAACTGTCTCCCAAGTACGAATTCCTTGTTTCACTTGATATACCGTATTCAAACGATATGAAATTCCTTTATAATTCATATAATCAAGGCGATCAACAATGCAATGACGTGGTATATAAATATCATTTTTGAGTGTAATGATTTCTTTTGTTTGTCTTTCATTCAACGTTACCAATTTCACGCTTTCAATGACTGCTAAATCTTCACGTCGACCAAGGCTTGGTGCTTCGTTGATATTTTCTAATGCTGTTTGTAATTGTTCCAATACACTTTGTTCGGCACGTACATGGAAAATAAGGGAAATTTCTTTCAACATATGAACATGCATGGGCATTGTTGTAACTTCTTTTGACTTGTAAAAATGATGTATTTGCAAATCAAACAACTTTCCCTCGTGAGTACCTTGGATGCTGATTTCCATTGGAATTAATTCATTTGCACCTAATACATAGTGAAGGAACCCCTTCACCGTACTATACGGTGGAAGAGGATAGGTTTCCTTAGCTTTTTGTGCCATAGGTTTCTTGTAACAAGAAGTTTGTTGGTACAACTTTACTCGTAACACTGTATTAGCCGACATAATAATTCTCCACTTGTTGTAATAGATAATCTAGCATACCTTGAATTGTATGGGTTGAGTCGCTTGAAACAAGATTTCGTAACTCCCCTTCATTCACGAAAACACCAGATAACAGACCAACATGCGTTTGTTCTTGTACAGTCCGTCCCATACTGCGACGTTCTAAAATTTCTTGTAGCATAATAGAATTTAAACGGTATTCACGTTTTGTCGGAACTAATTGTGTACGTCCTAAGAAATATGGTTGATTAATAGCATACAGACCTCCAATTACAAACAAAGGAGATAAGTCTTCTTGTCGTCCACGAATATTACGATTTAAGGAAAATACAATTTCTAAGAATTCTTTGATACGTCTTGCCTTTTCTTCACGTGGTAATTCAATTTCTCCATCTACACCAATTTTATCTAAATCAATAGTAATGGTATAAGAATATAAACTTGTATGCCGCTCAAGTGTTGCGATATTTGGGTTTTCTTTGATACGTGAAGCATGTCCTAAATTTGTTAAAAATTCTAAGTCTCCCCGGTACGGTTCAAGAGAAACAGCATGAGACAAACGAACGCTAGCTGGACGCTTGTTCCCCATATCGCCTTTTACAGTTTTCATGTAGCCAAATAAATCCATTTCTTCTGATTCTTGAATAGTAGCACTAGGAGAATATTGAACTACACTTTTGCTTTTTCCTTCCCCTTCCCCTTTGTCACGGCCAACTGTATCTAAGTTCCAAGCATAACGCTCGGCGCCTAAACGAACCATATCGTATCGAATAGCTTGTCGTGAAGCAAATGTATGAATATCTCCATTTCCACGATTAAATTTCTTTAATTCGGAGACGTTACCGATTCCTTCTCCATAATTTAATGAATCTCCTTGAAACACGATTGTTAATGTTAATCCAGCCATTAGTTTGTTTCCTCCCCTTCTTTTTTATAGGGTTTGTCATTTAATCCGGATAGTAAGGCACTTGCAATACCTTCAAATTCACTACTATGTTCCCTTGTAGCATCCACATACATAGAAGTGTTCTTTTCCACTAATAAAAAGGTGCGGAATAATGTTTCAAAGAATTGTTGACGGTTATTGGTAGTTAAGGCATTTAACAGACGGTAAGTAATGCCTGGAATCTTATTCTCCATTCTACGTTCAGTAAGCCTTCTACGTACTTCGCGTCCATCCATTAGCGCATAATGGATTCTCTTTTGCATAGATTCATATTGCGCTTCTCGTGTTCCGTTAGACATGCCATAACACTCCTTTATTCTATTTAAATGAAACATAGCCAAAGTGGCCGCATACGTATCATAACTGGAATAATTGTTATCTACGTTTTTCCTCAATTGAATAGTGATATCACGAAAAAAATGCTCTCCATTTAATAATTTACGTAGGATTACGTTCCGAAACTGTGGATATTTAATATGATCGATCTCTTTTCCTCCACGCTCTTGAAGGTATTGAATGGCATGTTCTGATAAAAAATTCTGTGTAAGGATCGTCTTTTTTCCGCTATTTTGGAATTCAACAATTAGCATATTTTTAGAGATCCACTTTGCTTTATCTTTAGCTTCTTTTAATGTGTCGTATAAAAACACTTCAAAAGGATTGTTTTGCTTTTTATTGGTAACATATAAATCATTTACTTCTGCTAGCGTATCGAAATCTTCGTCTGTTTGAATGAACGAATAGGTTTCCCCATCTTTGTAAAGTCCAAAAACAGAACAAAACATAATCAACCGGTACAGATTGGATATAGGAAACGATTTTTGATTATTCCACGTGTAATTCGTTGCATTTGCTATACTGACTGCATTTGGAAGAAATATCGCTTCCGTGTAATCGGTAAGAGCAAATTGTCCATCAATAACAGGACAATACAGTAATTCATCCTTCTTCAGTTTCATGATTGTTTGTTTCACTAACTTTTTAATATCTTCATCATCAGATTGTTGTATCATTTTGTTTAGGCTTTCTATTTCTTCGTTAGGGCTGTTAGAAGACCGAAGAACAGCAAGAATCTCTTGTTCTAGTAAAATAGGTTGAACAAAGTCTTTTGCAAGAAATTCTTCATGTTCTGAACGATTCAGGGTACTGCGTGATCTTTGTAAAAAACTTGTTTGACCATGCAATTCTCCTAAACGAAACCGAATCATATTTAATGTTAGTACTTCATTTACTTGATCTTGCTTTAACAACTTCAGATAATCTTTTGTGATTGTCTTTAATTCTTCAATGGTTGATACATTTTTTTTTCTGCTAAACAGCTCTTTTAGGGTTCCACCTTCAATTGGCAAACGTTTATTTAACTTATTTTCTGTACCTTTAATATCATCAAAGATAAAGTCTTTAAAGCGTTTAAAGTTGGATGTAGCGTGTGTTAGATAAGTATTCATCTTATTTTCTTTTTCATTTGCAACAGAAAACATATCAAAAGCATAATTGAAAAACCATTCCGGAAAGTCTTGAAGCAATTTTGGATCAAAGTCTATATATGTCTCTTCGATTTCAAACAAGTCTGTTTCAGCATGCTCTAAAATACGATAAAACCCCAAAATACCAGTGTTCGTAGCCCAATCTTCTAAATATAACCGAATCATTGGTACTCCACGGATACGCAACCGTACCCTTGTGACTTTTTGAAGGACGTACCAATTTGACGAAGGATTTCTAAGTCTTCTTGGTCTCCTTTTAACAAGAATGTTCCTTTATAGGCTTCAAAGTGCTGGTGATTAGGGGTATTATCAAACTTTTCTTTTACAACTTGTTTTGTTAAATTCATAGGTATAAATTGTAAAGGTCTTTTCAATCCTTCTCCATGATAATTAAGTAAAGTCATATCACAAATATAATTGAAACTCTCTTCATAACCTTCTTCTGTTGGAGCAAGAGGTTTCCCATCTCGGTCTTTAATAAAAATAGGGGAAAGGGTGCGGAATACTACCGTATCACTTTTCACTTTGACTTCCGGTAGTATAGATATGTTCTTCTTCTGTAGTTTGTATCCTTTGTACTGAAATTCTTTAATTTCGTTTAAACCATCTACTAAATAAGAAATGAATTCAGGATCAGGTGAACTAATAATCCAGTCCAATCCGTTCTGGAGGAGGAATTCATTATTTTCTAAAGCATAGTCTTTAAGATAAACGGAAAACGTAAAATTCTTGATTTTCTTATTCGGTTTATTATCAAAGACATATAGGTTCTCTGCATACACTACGTTTGATTTTTTTAGAGCTTCTTTAATAAAACTCACAAACATAAAACGATACGAGAGAGGAATTACTTTGCAAGTAAAGCCTACTTTCAATCTCATCATTTCCCTCCTTAATCTTCTATATAGAATTATTATAATGTATTCAAAAATTAAAATTCAATAAATATGTAGAAATAAATGGAAAAACCTTTTTGTACGGAGAAAGACTTTTCTTTATCCCATATAGTAAAGATAAAAATCATATGGTACTTCCGTAATTTTGCAGTGAACCTCATTTTTTCCAAACATACGGAAAACCTTGTTATGACAAGGTCTTTCAGCATGTTTGAAGAGAAGACAAAAACATGATCGATGATTCACTGCAAAATACTGGTTGATACACAGGATAAAATGTTGCTATCATAAGGTGTATTATCCGTATATAGATAGGGTTTTATCAAAACGTAGTGGGATATAAATATTGATGTGTTTAACAATTCGAGTCACTTCTTTATGTTTTATCAAAACCTAGTGGGATATAAACAACCATTTTCAATGCCGATCTGTATGGTTACTGGTTAGTTTTATCTGAACTATGCGGGATGTAAATTCAAAAGTTACCCTAAAGTAATAAAAAAGTTAATTTAGTTTTATCTGAACAATGTGGGATTTAAACATATTACGTATTAGCTTCAAATCAGCCGTTTTTCTAGTTTTATCAAAACGTAGTGGGATATAAAGTGAATCGTTGTATCGGTAAAAGCAATCAATGTATTTGTTTTATCTAAACTATGTGGGATATAAACGCCCATACATATGGATAACCATCGTAAGGTGATACGTTTTTATCTAACCGAAGTGGGATATAAAGGTTGTTTCCGTATCGACTGAGATAATAGGTTCATCTGTTTTATCAAAACGTAGTGGGATATAAACAACGTAATCGAAATAGATTGTATTGGTTATAAAAATGTTTTATCAAAACGTAGTGGGATATAAACACAAGATACATTGATCTTGTTAAAAAGCGTGGAAGGTTTTATTTAAACGTAGTGGGATATAAAGGTAATGATTAAGAAAGATATATTCGGTAGGTATAATGTTTTATCTGAACGATATGGGATATAAAGTACCATAGCACTGTGAATGTCATTGTCGCGTTTATTGTTTTATCAGAACTATGTGGGACTAACCCGCTCTTGTAAGCAAGGAAGCGTTTTATCTGAACTACGCGGGATATAAAGGTTACGCAAATCCAAGTGCCGATGATTTCAATTTCTGATTTATCTAAACCATGTGGGATATAAAGAAACAAGAGCAAAAGCCACAATAAGGGTAAAACAAAAGGAACTTGTAGTAATCACTACAAGTTCCTTTTAAGATAATATTGATAAGACAAATTATTATTTTATTTTTTCTTCATACTGTTTAGCAAGCTTATAAAAAGAAGAACGTTTGATACCATACTTTTTCATGGCTCCTACTGCTGTAATTGAACCGGATTTCCATTCCTTGTAAGCATCCGTGAATTCTTCTGTTATTTCAACAGGTGGACGTCCTAAACGTTTACCCTGTTTTTTAGCAAGAGCAATTCCCTCAGCTTGACGTTGTTTAATATCAATGCGCTCTTTTTCTGCAAAGGCAGATAATATTGTCAGTGTTGCTTTTTGAATTGCGCTCTGAATAACATCATTTGTACTTTCTCCAGTGTAATTTACGTTAATGTATGGTTCCTTTATAAATTGTAAATTTACTTTATGTTTTTCGTAATATCTAAATTCTTCTAATGTATCATTCATATTTCTTCCAAGTCTTGTCAAGGAGTCAAACACAATGGTATCTCCTGTACGAACAAGACGCTTTAGCATTTGGTAATTCTCTCGCTCCATATTTTTTCCAGATTCTTTATCAATAAAGATATCCCGATCTTCTATTCCTAAATCCTTCATATTCTGAATTTGTCGTTCTTCGTTTTGATCTTTACTTGAAACTCGTACATAACCAAATTTTTTATGTTTCATATGCTACACCTCACTGGTAATTATATCAATTATGTCTGTAAAGGTATATGAAATAAATGGATATCTGTAAAATAAGAAATAGACATTTATAGATGCGGTTTTTTATAGGTTTCTATGTATCTGTAAAGGTATACTTTTATAGACATATCAGGTGTTCTTTACATCTTTGAATACATAGTAATGAAAAATGAATTAGATTATCTTAAAAATCTAAAACACGTGTAACCCCGTTCGGATTTTTAAAACGGGGTTATACTAAATTTATTTAATTTTTGATGTGAAATTCTTCACTACACTTAAATATAAAACAATAAAGTCGTTTATTTAAGTGTTATTGTATAATCGTGCCCGGTTATTGAAGAAGTTACAATTGCTATCGAGTATTTCCAAATGATGCTTTTCTAAATAAAACTTCTTTACAATTTAATTAATTATTACTTCTTCAGCATATTGTAATTCAGTATTATTCACTTCATAATCTTTAAGCTCCTGCTCAGTAGAAAAATGAATAGATGATTGATAAGTTTTTCTTCCTTCTGCTGGCTCAACCAACAAAATACATTTACTAACACCATCTGTATCTATTTCCGAAGATTTTATACCAGTCACTTTAAAATCAAAGTAACAGATAATGCTATACAAGTCTAAATTAACCCCAAAAACTTTAACATTATCATGATGATGAAATGACATAGATAAACCTCTCTGTCCCAATAAATTCCCAACATCATCAGTACCAGTCAAAGTTAATTCACTGATATTTATATATTCTTTATAAGGTTTTTCTTCAATTAAAGTCCGATATAACTTTTCAATCAATAATATATCTTCTATTTCAAGTTGGGACTTAGGGATAAAAGTAACTCTCAATTTCCCTTGTAGCTCCAAAACTTTTTCCCAAAACTTTATCGTCTCCAAAACAGAGGTTTTCTCTGCTTCTTTAATCGCATATTTATTAAGTTCAGCCCCATTAAGTTTAATATCACCTGAAACGAATGCATAATATAAGTTTAATGCTTCTACTGTTTCCTCAACTGTTTTTATATTTTCAAGGTTTAGACTAAAATTGAATTTTAAATGTTTATCTCTCTCATCTAAAACATAAGAAATATCGAAAGTTTCATTATCAATATTTTTAAATAGTACTTTGTGCATATCTGCAAAAGGTTGTCTTTTAAAAGTAATATCTTTCTTTACTCCTTTACCTTCAAAATACAGTTTAAATGGTTCCGGAAAAGGTTGCGGTTTAAGAGTTATGTCATATTTACCTTTTTCACTTTCTTTGAAAGGATGTTTAATTACTTCATCTATTTTAAACTTAATACCATTTATAGTTATATACTCATCAGCATCTTTACTAATTGTATATGTACGCTGCGTTCTGTATAAAAACTCCAAAACTTCTTTAACATTTGAAGGTTTGAATTCCGCGAACACATCTTTGTTTAAATCAAAACTAAGTCCACCAAATTCCATACCTGAACTATTTGATGTTAGTCCAACTACACCGTCCCCGTTTTCTATTTCATCATAAACAAAGCCATTTGGAAGGCTCTCGTTTAAAGAACCTAATACTTCTTTCGGTATTTTTGTATCCTTTTGATTATTGTTTAATAAAGCTTTGTTAAAATTAGCAAACATTTTTACCAGTCCTCTCTTAATTCATCAAAAACAATTATTTTAGAGAATAATATGTATTGCTCATAAGTTTCACCAATATTATTTTGAACGATAAACTCTATAAGTTCACTTCTCTCACTCTCTTTGCTAACAATAATATGTTTAATATGCTCAAATTCAAAATTCAACCATAAATCAGGACATTGAGCGATAGCTTGTGAATAAGTAAAATAACTTCTGGGATTCATCTGCTCCTGACTAATAATTAAGGGTAATTCTGTTTCTACATTCTCAACATTAGGTATATATCTCCATTCTTTTTCATCATGAAAATTCCTTATAGCTATTTCTCGGTGATTATTTGTTAGCATTTCTCCATCAAGAGGCTTCATATACAATAGATCATGTAATAAATAATTATTATAATCATTGTTTTCATTGCTTTTTTCTGGTGGATTATTAATAGCTTTACTAAGAATAATACTAAAATCTTTACGTAAATTTGAGCGTTGATTAATATAATGAATCGGCTGTATTCCTTGTCTTATACCCCACTCTTTACTCAATCCGATCCCATATGAACCGTAATTTACCATATGTGGTACAAGTTTGTTTAAATGAATATCGCAAAAACAGCTCATAGGAAATGCGATTTTTTCCAATTCTTCAATTTCCAAGTAACCTATTTTTTCTTCGTAATATCGAGGTAGAATAGCCTTTTTCAATAAAATATCTTTAAGAAATTCTAATCTATTCATAAACTTAAACAAAACATTTGCACTTTGTAATGGTCTGATATAAGAAGTCTCCTCCTTGGTTTCAGGTTTTTGTTCAAGTTCAATATGCATACTTGCTTCACTCATTCGACTTCATCTCATTTCTATAAAATATTCCATCTTTAATATTAAACTCAATTATTATCATTTTACATAGCAAACGAGAAATAAACATTTCATTATTGTTTCTGCTATATTTAAAAGGCTCTTTTCTAATACAATAAGAAACGCAAAAGAACTTGTAGTGATTCCTACAAGTTCTTTTTGTTTAAGGTGAATACACGGGACAAACAAACTATCTTACAGATTCATCATAGAAACTACAGGGGTAATGCTTTGACAAGTATATTATATAAAAAATTTTAACATCCATCGATTTCGATTTTGAAAATTTCGTGAATTGAGGGAACAGAACGGTATATCATTTTCTGTTAAGATTAAGTGCATTATATTAAGTATCTTATAAACACGTATTTTATAGTAAATTAAAAGGATTTATCTTGAACAAAGGTTAATTAAAATCGCCCCTAAACAACTGGTGATGAACTAACAAACTTAAACAGACCCTTTTGGAATAACCTCACCATCATCGTTAAAAGTCCAGTTATCTAAATTTTGTTGGAAAATTATCTTATCGATAGTTCCATCAATAACTTCAAATAACAATAAAGCTACCTTCTCCCCTGCATCAATTATCAACTCACTAACATATTCACCAATGGAAAATTCATATTTGAATCCTTTAATTTCTACAAGCACACCTGCCATTTTGATATATTTAGTGGACTCGAATTCATATCGACCGGTAGTTGGCGAATTTGTATTTTGTAGAAATGAATAAAATATTGGCTTTAAAACAGTCTGATGATTGTCTTGCCGATTGCCTTGTCTGTCATAAAAAAATGTATCTACTGTATTAGTGCCTTGAACTGAGCTCATTTCATCTTTATTAGGGTTAGCATTAAAATTATCTATTACTTCTTGACTAGCTGCTACCCAAGAAGTAATCCGGGGAGCACTTATTGATCTTAAACTACTTTTTATTTGTACTTCTTTAATTCGTCCATCCCAATCATTCTCTTTAAATCCCCTAAGTATTGCTAATTTTATCCCTTCTTCTTCAGCGAAAAGTCTGGCTCCTCTTGTGTAACCTTCAGTGGTAACAACAAAAGCTTCATCAGGTTTGATCTGAGAAACGGCTCCAAAAAAGTCTCTTATTATGCTTATACCTACTTTTGTGTCGTAGTCTTTACATTCAACTAAAACTCTCTTTGACACGTTGGCACGTTCGATTATAACATCAATCTGATGTGGTGTTTTTTTCCCATCTCCCTTAAGTGTTAAATTATGTATAACTGCGTCAGTAGTATTTAAGCTTTTAAATACTACTGCTGCAAGCCTTTCATACTTAGTTCCATTTTTCAACTTTTCATCTGCGATAAATTCATTATATATTGTTTCCATAACCTGACTCATTTAAATCCCCCCTGTTTTTATAAAATCTATAGCCTGCTCAATTACCAATTTGTACAAATTAATTTGCATCTTCATATACAAATTTTGTATATTCCTTACGAAGCCAATTAGAAATGCGTTCTTTTTGTTGTTGTCTAAGATGCGACCATTTCTTATTTGTTTGACAGATCTGTACATTAACTTCTATATGATTTTTCAAAGACAAAGTCCTAATGTACCCTATATCAAATCTTTTCTAGAAATTTAATATAAATTATACAGCATTTGTAAAGGAACGGAAATTTTTTAGGGAAGGATGAACCAATAAGAACAGTTCATTTTTTCAAATACAAAATGTATTTAAACGTACAATTTTCTTTTTTTGATATGGTGAGGCCTTGTAGTAATCTTAGGGTGTTTTTTCTTTATGGGATCCTACCAACCAAAAAATGTCTTAGCGTGGGTTTTATGTCATTGTGTTGGCGGGACCTCTATAAGCACAGGATCACTGAAAACAGACAGATAAAAAACGAAAAAGGAACGCGGATCATGTCCACATTCCTTTTTATAGTCTATGAGTTCAACAATAATTGTTGAATAAGTTCAAACATTGTAGTTGATCCAAGTACAGCAGAAATAATAACATCAAAGTTAACATGCAAATGTACTTCTGTTTTATCTGCATCTTTCTTAAAAATGAACTTAAACATTTCTTTCACCTGCCTTTTATAGCAGGCATAATTGCTAGCAAATCTATGCCTTCTTATTATCAAAAATTTCTACCGGCATCTATTATATTAAACATTCAATTATTTTCAATATTATTTGGTATTCTTAAAAAAATTAGGGTAAATCTATTTATTATTATTTGGTATTCTTATAAAAACTAGGGTAAATCTATTTATTATTATTTGGTATTCTTATAAAAACTAGGGTAAGGATCCTTATTCCTTAATTATCCACTAAGTTCTTCTGAAAAGCAATTATTTTGCCGATAAAATTTATTTATAGATATAGCAACAAGCAAATCACGTTTCGGAGGTATATACAGAAATAATCCCCGTGTATGTGTAAACTACAAAAAAGAACTGCCTGATCCATTTGGGGTGCAGCCGAGATACGTGTAAAAATAGGTTATAGGCTTACTTTTATTTCCACATTCCATTTATAGGGCTTATAAATATCATTTTGTCTATTATGGGTACACCCTAATCATCCATCTATTAGCTACTGAAAACACTTTGTTCCAACTGTATGATTAGGATGTATGTTAATACATTGAAAGATAGTAAGGAAATCCGTAATTACAAGGGGTACGGAAACGATTCAAGGTATGAGGGGTCACTTTGGAAAAGTATTCAATAATAAAAATCGTAGGAAATGATAATTCCTACGATTTTTTGATTAGAATTCTCTAATATTAATTGCAAAATGTGGTTTGACTCTCACTTCAATTTCTTTTTTCTCTTCAGAGCACTGGATATGGAGAGTATCATTGCGAGTATAAACTCGTTCTACAAATTCCATATTAACGTCAAATACACATCCTTCATTATAAGAAAGACTTAATTTAATTGTATTCTCATAAACTGACATAATCATTATTAATTTAAATCCTAAGTGATCCATTTTACGATAAAGATACACACCTGCACCTTCAATCAAAAAGTCTTCCGGTTCACTCTCGAATAGCTCTAATAGTTCGTATTCATCATATTTAATATCCAATGTTTATAACCAACCTTCTGCACCGTAAAAAATTTTTTATTATTTTTTCTTTGCGGGAACAGCAGTAATAACATCCCCGTTATCATTAAGTATAACATAACCATCTGCTCTACTATATTTCCATGTGCCAGGCGTATCAGCTGGAGTACGAGAACCCGTTTTGATAATATCTTCAACTACATTAGGTGTCATACCACGAGGGTCAATTTTAGAAAATAGCTCGTTATATTCCGCAGAACCTAGTTTATATCCCTTTTTAGCAGCCATTTCCTTAGCTCTTGAATTAAGCTCCGCTCTTATTTCAAGAGTATCTGGAGCCATTCTTTCTAAAGCATGCTCAGTATACTTTCGACCATTGATTACTCCTCCACCTCTTGGCATGCTCCATCCAATACCTGAAGTCCCTTTTGTTGCATTTTCAATAGCCTTTCCTTTCTTTTCAAGGTCACCAATTTTCCCTACAACTTTACCAATTACACGTGAAGTACCACCTGATACAACGGATAGAGTACCCCAGCCATAATCTTCTGGTCCATATTTCCTACCTGTTACCAGATCTTCACCTTTGATTAACTGTGCAATTTCTATTCCTGTTCCAACACCCGGTGAAATACCTAAGATAAACGCTAGATCTTGGTCATCTTCACGATTATATATTCTAGAAGGATCGCCGCCTAAATCACGCAATGCATTACTTAAATCAATATTCCCCACATTGATGGCTGCTGCAGGTATATCAATCTTATGACTTGCTATTTTATTAGCGGAGTCCATGAATGTATTTGCAAGATCTATTCCCATATTGAAATCTGTGAAGAATCCTGGGACTTTGGCATCCAATGCTTGTAAATCTTTCGCAATGATTGGAGCGTTTTTTCTTGTTACTTGCACAAGTTCCTCCAATTGAGGTTTCGCTTCATCTACAGAATGTTTTAGGCGAATCGAACTATTTACAACTGGTCCTAAGTCTTTAACTACACCAGATAACCCCGCAGCTAATTTACGATGATTCTCCTCAATTTCAGCTGTTGCTTTGGCAACAACATCTATAAATTCAACAGTCTTCCCCGCAACCACATCTAATGTTTGATAATACCATGCGTAGGTTTGATAAAGGGATTCATAATATTGCAGGATAGATACATATACATCAGCACTAAATCCCACCCACTCTTTTCCATACGCTAGAGCATCTTTTCCCGTATTTCCAAGCAGTTTAAATAGCTCTTTTCTTTGAGTGACCGTTAAATTTTTAATGTCACCTTTCATTGCATTTACTAGTTCTTGCAACTTATCATGTGATTCTTTCAGCACTTGCATTTTATACTGTGCATCTTGCTTTGCATCGTTAATGTCTCTAGAAATATTCTCCCAGTTTTCTGCATCATCTACCCAACGTTGTTCTTCTTCTTCTAAAATCTTAATCGTGTTATTTATAAGTGTTTCATCACTTTTTAAATAATCTAATACACCTTCAAATATCTTTACTTTTCCATCAAGTAAAGTAAGTGGACTTTTAGCCTCCTGATCAAAAATAATTGCATCATGAATACGCACATATCCTTTTTCGCCTTGGTAATTTACTTCATACCAAGAACCGACTTTCCCCACTACTTCTATCACTTCACCCTTATTCACGCTTTTTGCACGTAATGCTTTTTTCAAGTCTGGCTCAGGATATACTTTTTTAACAAGGGATTCTAATGTAACCCAACCTTTAATCATTTCTCCGTCTTGATTAAAGGAAAATTTCTTGTCTTTATATGTAAAATCTCCTGTTTGTAATGCACCAGAAGGCTGTAGTAAATACCAATTAAACTCTTGTTTCATCCAACCATTTCTTGATTCATGAGAAGCATCAAAATAATACGGTTTCCCATCAACATGTGTAAATCCTGATTGTACAGAACCTAACGGGCCAAAGTAATAGATTTTTCCGTCAATATGTTGGATTCCAGTTTGTACCATGCCATCGGTTCCCAAATAATAATCGTATCCATTTGTATGTACCCATCCAGTTTGCATAAAACCATCGGTACCAAAATAATAGCGTTTCCCATCAATTGATTGGAAACCTGTTATTCTTTGCCCATCTTTTTTATAATACGTCCATTTTCCTTCTTCTTGTACCCACCCTTGTTTATTATCTAAATAGAGTGCTTCTTTTAATTGATCAATCCATTTTAATCCATTCGCAAGAAGAGCTAAATCAGTATCTAGTTGTTTATCAAATTTCTTTTGAATATTGGGTGGAAAGTATTTTTCAGGATCTTTATGATACTCAGTTATCATAAAATGAGACAAATTCGTTGCTTCTTTTGCTACATCCCATGAACGAACTGGTGATTCACCAATTACAACAGACTCCAGTACCCGAACATATCCAACCTCTCCTTGGTATTTTACCTGATACCATAAACCTTGTTTGGATATGACTTCTAACACATCTCCATCCTTTACAGGCTTAGATTTAAATAGAAATTTTGTTTCTGGCTTTGGATAGATTCTTTTAACAGCAGAACGTAGAGTAATCCATCCCTTTTCCATATCCCCGTACTTATTAATTTCAAATGGTTTTCCTTGATAGGTAAATGTACCCGTCACATACTTCCCATCTTTTAAATAGCTCCATGAAGTTGCAGAAAAACTCCATCCAGTCTTTAGTTTACCAGGTTCACTATAGTATAAAGTATCTTTCCCTACTTGTTTTCTTCCTTGGAATAACCTTCCATCTTTAAAAAAGGAGTACTCTATTCCATCTAACGTAATGTTATCTCTTTGCTTACTACCATCTTTGTTGTAATAGTACCAATTTTCTTTCTCCTTCACCCAGCCAACTGATCCATCATTTTGCATATCTGTTACTTTCATAATCGTCCTATATAAGAACATAGAAAATTGCTCTCTAGTAACAATGCCATTTGGATTAAAATTTCCGTCACCTGTACCACTTGTTATGTTGTTACCGGCTAATATTTTGACATATTCGTTGGCCCAGTGACCTTTCATATCCGTAAATTCAACATTTCCTTGCGGTTTTAAATCAAATGTTTTGACAAGCACAGTTGCCATTTCGGCACGTGTCATATTATTTTTCGGATTGAATTTTTTTTCAGCATTTACACTAAAAATACCACGTGCTGTTAGTGCCAAAATTTCTTTTTTGAAATTGCTCTCACTAATATCTACAAATGGGTTATTGGCACTGTCTTGCGGTTTTAAGGACCTATATAAAAAGGCTGCAAGATGTTCGCGTGTGATTTGATCCGTGGCACCAAAATATCCATTTCCATAACCAGTAATGATTTTATTTTCAGCCATGTACATTATTTCTTTATACGCCCAATGTGTTTTTGGCACATCGATAAAGGATAATGTAGTTTCTTGATTATTTTGTTCTGCATAAACTGTTCCTAATGTACTGAATAATAAAATACATACCATAGAACTCAAAAATAATTTTTTAATTGTGTTCACAATAAACCTCCTATTCAATTGTTAAAGATATAATTTCAATATCAGCACTTATTTAAAACTTCGGCTTCCTCTGTAAACATTGGTGCATAGGTAGAAAATAATAAAAATAATGATACTATAAGTCCTATGACTTTCTTCATACTCGCATCTCCTTATCAATTAATTAAAAACCTTTTAATTATATATTAAATTTTATCACTATAGAAATAATAAAAAAAGATATGCATAATTGCATATCTTAACTTCTCAATAGAGTGTACTCTATTGAGAAGATTACAAGTTATTGATTTTAAAGGATTTAGAGGTTCTCAAATACACTTATCAGAATTGAAGCGTGGTATTTAATTCCAGAGTGGCCTTTGAAACCCATAATCGTTTCCGTCCCCCTTAGGGGGGACATCAAAATTTTAGTTTGATGGGAATATATGGTAATCCTTATTAGTTCAGCAATGACACACATTATCCGTCACAAATAACCAGAAATAGACTGTAAATTTAAATTTACAGAAAAAATTTGATGAAATATATTCTTCTGTTTTTTCGACATGGTTAGACAAAACATTCCATCTTAATATGATATTTTATGATATGCGAGGTGGAAAATATGCAAAGTAAAGAAGGAATGATAGAGCTTTCGTTAACGGAAGGATTAATTATACCGGCTGCGATATTATGTGGTGAAGGTCATGAAGAGGAGAAAGGACAGGTTTTTTCTGACCTACCATTTGAATATTAATAGGGAGACTATCCCTATTGCTATCAAACTAACGAAAATATGAAAGTTTTTAACTACATTAAAAAGAGAGTATTTCGGTTCTAAAGCAAGGTTTTTAAACTTAAAGAACTGCATTGAGAATGGTCGAATAATATGAAACTATTAATAATTTCTGTAATTCATTGTGCGTTGAAAAAACGAAGTCTTTCCCAAGACTTCGTTTTTATTTGTATATTCATTCCTTGTATTGCTGTTAATTTAAAATAAAGAACGATAATTTATAAAATAGTGTGAGAACAACGATTTACTAAGTAAGGGTAAATGAAAATCTTCTTTCTCTACAGGTAGTTACTTTGAGAAGTCAGCTCATTTTTTCGTTATGGGGATATTTATTTCCCTTAAGTTGATGGGCATGTATGGTGAGGCCTATTAGCTATGCCAAATTGTATTTGGATTGTCATCGATTGCATTACTAGCTAGATCACACACTTGCTTTCATTATTTTCTTGGACCATACGCGGCAATTGGTT
>NZ_PCOH01000047.1:0-21880 GCF_002976445.1 Bacillus sp. MYb56 | reverse complement strand
AGGGTATTCAATTTTTGCATGATAAACCTACTCAAGGGCGATATGCTGCTTTCGTTGATCCGTTTGGTAACGTGCATGAAATCGCTGAAATGTTCGAATGAGCGTCGTTAACTTTGTTACAAACAACGTGGTGAAGCATATTACAAAGGTATTGCGCTAACGGGACACGATAGCGCAAAGATTGATTGCAATCAAAGTTAGACCGAAGATTAAGATCGTGGTTTGATACTGAATTAGCCTGGGGGTTTCGCGCCCCCGTCTTTTTTTCTTTGTCAGCGTCACAAAGCGCCATATCGTCGCCACATAAATTGCGTATATTCAGTTGTTCGCTATACAAACGGCACAAGCGAAATCATAGAAACATTGATTACTGCGTCCTAATTGGGTGTGGATTTGAAATAAAGTTTAACCGTTTTGAAAAAAGTTGCGCTGCTTTGCCTCTTTAAGTTAATCACCGATATTTTCCTTCAGTATTGGGAAAGTGACAAACTCTTGAAGAAGTAATCGATGCGTGAGTTTATCGATAACACCAGGTGCAGCTGACGTGGCGAAACTCCTGAAGATACAGCTGGACTAGTAAATAGTTTTGATCAAACTTTTTTATAAAGCTACATGAAAATCTGTACCGAATTTTCAGGTTAATATAAGTCGTCGCCAATTACACAATAGATTAGTTGATACAGGATGGAAATATCGACAAATTCCAGTCGACGGTTTAGTAATGGGGAAGTATACAAAAAACGGTAGGAAAATAACCACACGAAATGGATCTAGTGATGGTTTTTGTTCCCGCTCTCCATAATCCCTTTCTAAAAAATCTTCTGTTTGGAAACTCTTTATGAAACACATATTCATATTCAATCTTTTTTAAAGGTTCAATAAACTCATCTACTTCTTTTAAATTATGAACTCCAATCATAATATCTAATATTGGTTTAGCTCCTAATCCTTCAACAGATGTACTTCCAATATGTTCAATTGTAATAGCTTTATCTCCCATTATACCTTTTAGAAGCCTATGTTCTTCTTTAAATTGTAGTGCCCAATCTGGTGTATACTCCTCAATAACAACTGGTCTTTCCATATTCCTAATCCCCCTTATGTATTTTGCGCTTGAACATAATATCAAATTTATATGAGCAAAGCTACTTCAAATCAATAGAATTTTCATTATGGGGGGATTTTGATTCTTTAGGTTGATGGGCATGGGGGACTGCCAGCATTTTGAAAAACCCTACGCTAAGCAAATTTGAATAAGAAAAGAGCCGGACTTTCCCCGTTAAGGGTAAATCGGCTCTTTAATCTTTAAAGGACGTAAGGAATGTAAACTTGTTGCATGCACTCCCTCAAACTTATATTCTCCTAAGAAATCTAAATTTTAGAGAATATTCACAGCTGTAATTTTGCAAGTTGAAATAGCAAACCTAACGATTGTAGTTGGACTTATAGGTAAAGTACCTAGCACTATACCAAGACCTGTTTGTTCCACATTAAAATCTGCTGCAGTAGAACCAGTATTTGCTAAAAGATTCACTGTAGAACCAATAAGCGTATCTAGTAATTCCCTAATTGGTCGTTCACGACAATCACATTCGCATCCTAAATCTACAGGTGGAAGTAATGTTATAGATGGTCCTGGCGGTAAAAAACCTACCCCTGTTACATCAGAAATATTGACCACAAAGGATGTGGTACCATCTGTAACTGTAACTAAAAAATCACTTACGGAAGTAATAGTAAATAAAAAGAAAAGAGGGGGGACGTTTGGCGCGTCTGCAATAGTACCAAGAAGCACAGTTTCTCCAATAAGTTGTTGTAAAACATTCTGCATTGGTAAAACACAGCAATCACACAGACAACCTTCAGTCTCTCCTGTTGCTCCAGTAACTCCGGTAACTCCGGTAACTCCAGTAACTCCAGTAACTCCAGTAACTCCAGTAACTCCAGTAACTCCAGTAGGTCCGGTAACTCCGGTAGGACCAGTATCTCCGGTAGGTCCGGTAGGACCAGTATCTCCGGTAGGTCCGGTAGGTCCGGTAGGTCCAGTAACTCCAGTAACTCCAGTAGGACCAGTATCCCCGGTAGGTCCAGTTACTCCCGTAGGACCTGTTGGTAATGTAAATGGTGGAATTGGTGATAAGGTAGGTCCTACAAGGCTAGGATCAAATGCTCCAGCAGATAAAAAATCATATGAATCTAACCATTTTGAATACTTTTCACTTTTATTTGACATGTATCCTCCCCCTCCTTAAAAATCTATTCATTATATAGCTAGTACATGCTATCAATAATAAGCTTAGATATATCTATTAAGTTTTGCTGAGAGTATAAATATGTTACTGATACAATTGTATTTAGAATAATAGATAAAAGAGGTCACCATATATGTCCATCAATCTAACATTTTGAATTGAACCCAAAGCGATATTTTTATCTTTTCATAGGTGCTCATGGGAATTTAGTCCATTTTTTCGTTTTTGGGGGTGATTGATTTCTTAAGTTGATGGGCATGGGGTAACCATATACGTCTTCCATACCCACACCCCTTTTAACTTCACAACTAAATTATACCATATTGTGGAATTCAAGTGAGGATGTCTACATCAGTTAACATAACCCCACCTAGCAGAAGTGCAATTATTTGTAGAAATATAGATTTTGCTAAACGTTAACTTTTTATTAAGCCACTTAATAATAAAATATGAAGTTATCAAAGCTATTCCATTAAACCAACTATACCAAGAAAAATTATAGTAGTTATCATTGCGATAACTGCTATAAGAAATTTAAATCTGAATTTAATCTTAATACCTAGCTTATCTGGAATAAAATATATTCCCAAACCCATACTAATACGTCCTATTAATATATACAATTGATATAAAAATTCGTTATTTATTTTTGCCTTAATATACACTTTACTGTAATCAAACAATAGGAAATATATTAAAATTATAATTAAGTAGAGAAAGAATAATTTCACATAGTTTCTCAGTTTAGTTTTTCTCAAAATACCCCATACTCCTTTTAGATGTTCAATCAACTTATAAAATTTCTTTTATTAAATACCAATCTGATGTGAAGTTCACATAATCACCGTTAACGGTAGTAAAAAAAGCTTAATTCTTATCTTTTTCATTGTAAATCTGTAGATATATAAAAATTACATATTAAGAGATTGTTTTTAATCTGTATTCGCTGTAGTTTTCTTATAGTAATTGTAATATCTTTTTAAGGATAAGTGAGATTTAAATCCAATCTGCTGCATGATTTGTTCAGGGGTGTTTTTCTGTTTGATTTCCCTTAAAACAAAGGAGTTCCGAAAGTGTTGGGCAGAAATTCCCTTTCGAAGATTAGCACGTTTCACTTCTAAACGGATCATTTTTTGTACCGAGATTTCAGTTAGAAACTTTGGTGCATTATCGTCATAGCTCCAATGGTATGTCCCACGAGTAAAGTCAAAAGCAATAAATAATGGATCGCTGCTGTGGTATTTAGGGCGAACAGGTTCAGGAATAGTTTTATAGTAATTATATAAATGTAATTTGTCCTCTTCTTTCAAATGGATTGTACGATTTATTTTTGAGTCTTCAGCAATAGATAACGTATTACTTTCGAAATGAACGTGTTGCATTCGTAAAGAAACAAGCTCTTTTAAAGATAATCCATAGTCCAGAAGCAACGTAACGATAGAAATGTTCCGTTCTAAGATCATTGGGCGTGTTGATCGTTGTTTTTCAGTCAGTCCTTCTAATGAAGAGATAACTTCTTTTAGACGATTCTCTTCTTGGAAAGAAACAAAATCCTGACTGCGTAATGCCCGATCAGGTGGATTTATATGAATAATTCCTTCAATCGGACTTGGTAAATCTAAGTATTCGTACAATCTATTTAAGACAATATATATGCGGTGTATAGTTTTATCAGAGTATTGACGAACTTCTTTTAAATAATTAAAAAAAGCTTCGAAATCTTTTTTATGGAGTGATTCAAAAAGATTATTTTCAGTAAACCTTTTTGATTGGTGCAGCCATTGAATAAAACTTTTCACATCGTATATATAGCGCTTGATTGTAGAGGGTTTTCTTCCTTTGTTAAATAAATAAGCTGAAAATCCTTGTATTGTATTTTGGAGTTCACTTGTAATGATATTGATTTTTATACCTCCCTATTTTCATATCTTTTGACCACTCTGTAAAATGTAGGACTAGTCATATTGCATCTTTTCATGGCGTATAGCGCTGTGACCTTCCCTTCTTTCCATTGATTATAAGAATCAATGAATTCTTGGGTTATCTCGGTTGTGGGTCTCCCTAAATGCTTTCCCTTTTTCTTTGCAGCTTCAATTCCCTCACGTTGACGAGTTTTTATTTTCGTTCGCTCTTCTTCAGCAAGCCAGGACAAGATTTGGAGTACCAAATCAGTAATAAGATTTCCTAAACTATCTTTATATTGAGTTGTATCTAGAAGTGGCATGTCTAATACGACAATATGAGCTTGAATATTCTGGGTAATGTCTTTCCACTCCTGAAGGATAGCTTCTTTATTTCCGCCGAAACGATCTAGGGAATGAATATATAAAATATCATCTTTTCTTAGCATGCGTTTTACGAGTTGGTATTGATCACGATTAAAATCTCTTCCACTTTGTTTGTCAATAAAAATATCTCGTTCGTCAGTGATGAGTTGTCTCATTGCTTCGAGCTGACGATCTTCATTTTGATCTTTGCTACTAACCCTTATATATCCGAATTTTCTTGTATTCAAAATAAATAGACATCCTTTCGAAAGTGTTTCTAATGAAATTATAACAAAAAACACTTCAAAAGGTATATTTAATTATTTAGTACTTCAAAAGTATGTTTTTAAGCCTTTTGAAGTACTAAATCAAGTAGGGTTTAAGGTACTTCAAAAGGTGTACCTTTTGAAAGGAATAATATAAAAAGGAACCGGCTATGGTTCCTTTTTGTTTTGCATAATTTTTTATGAAATAACTCATTTTCTTAAAAAGTATTTTTCAACGTCTTTGAAAATTGAAATTAAATCTTGAAATTGGCTTGATGACTTTAATTGTTCTTTGATCAATAAAGAAAAAGCAACTTTATTCAAATCTTCATTTGCTTCTTCATATATACTTGCTATTTTTCCTTCTACACCTTTTTTGAACTCATTAAATTTCAGATTATTTCTCAGTTCCTTTAATTGAGTTTCTTCTAATGGGGTATAGTCCTTTATCTGTCTTTTATAATATTCATTAATACAATTATAAAGAAGAGTATCATCTAAAAAATCTTCGATTTCAGACTCTTGAAAACCCTGTCTTTCTGGAGTTATTATTAAATCTCCTCTAAATTTATTGGTTTTATCCAGCTTTTTTTTAGTATTCAATCCCGCTCCATCATTATCTAGAAATAAGCATAAAGGCAATTCTATCTTGTCTTTTAATATCGACATAAAAGATTCTATCTTTGCTGAACCTTCAGCGGAAATAAAATTACACATAGATGTATCAAGCTTTAGTAAATTTTCCCTTGCTAAAATTTCTATCATTGTAGGAAACAGTAATTGCTCTGTTCGTCCTTCTACTACAATATTATATTCACCTAACAGTAAACTATCTGAAATAGTTGTTCCTATAATTTCTCTTAAAGACTTCCAATTTTCCTTTTTATGTTCTTTTAAATGATAATCAGTTCTTCCTAAACGGTCTCTTTTAACTAAAAATATACTTTCATCATGCGCTTTATCTATGAAAACTACAGAGTGGGTAGTTATTATAACTTGATGTTTCTTTGAAAGTTCTTTTAATAATCTAAATAATTTCTTTTGAGATCCGATATGTAAACTAGTCTCTGGTTCATCGATGGCCACTATAAAACCATTTGGGCTATTATCATTTAATCCAATACTAAGTAATAAAGAAATTAACGCTGCCATTTGTGTACCAGAACTTTTATTCTCTAATCTATCATCATCATTAAATTCATCAATTAATCTAATATGTGTATCATCTAAATTTCTATAATCAAAATAGAGCTTATAAGTTGAATCAAATATTTCACTCATAAATTGATTGGCATTAGTTAAAAGCTTTGAATACATTTGATTTTCAAAGGAAATCATTTCAACAAGTGATTGGATTGTTTGTTTAAGATTATTTGTTCTAGAAAGATATATGAATTTAGGGGTATGATCTTTAAGAGTGTCTGTTAAATTAGTATTTTGTGCTAATATTCTTTTGTCAAGACCCTTTTTTTCTTTATTTTGTTGGAAGTGGGCATATAGCATTCCGTAAGTTGAGTCATCAAAATCAATAGCTATAACAGGGTACCCATATGTATTATATTTTTGATGATTAAGAAATCTTGAAATTTCATTATCATGTATATAATCCCTATTAAAAAAAGCATTTAGTGCTTCTAAAATATTACTTTTTCCAACATTATTGGTTCCTATAAAAACATTTAGTCCATTTTTAAAACAATTAAACTCAAAATCCACAGTGGTTTTATAATTAAATATTTTAATCTCTTGTATTCTCATAATTTCTGCAACCTCATTATATTTATTTAAATTACATTTATTATCACAATTATACCACTTTTATGTATAAAGACATTTGTTCTAATGAGTTACACATCCATGCCCAACAAGCTAAGATATTAAAGTACTCCAATGTCATTGAATTGACGAATTTTAATATTATAAAAACAAAAAGAACTTGTAGGAATCCTTTTACTGAAAGAAAAAGAAAATGAAGTTTAAGGCTAAATCTAGCAATGAATGCATGTTGTTAAACAATTATATGATAATAAAAAAGGAGTGGGGAATCCACTCCTTTTATCACGACATGTTTTTTGTTTTTTATTACGACAATTAGTGGCCAAAACCATAAAAAATAGGCTTATCAGGCAAAGTGCTGATACACCTTAAAACTACATTATTAAACAACATGCATCGTCGTGTAGTATATGGGGTATCACCATATACCCATCAAGCTAATATTTTAAAGTACCCCCTAAACAAAAATTTGTGTTTTTTATAGCACCAAAGTTCATTTTTATCGTTTTAGGGGCAACCTGTTCTGTTAAGTTGATGGATGTGTGACGCTACCCCAATTAGTTTTTTTAAATCATTCATTTTTTTACTTTTTTTTAATATTTTTATCTAATTTTTCTTTTATTATCATCATGGAAATACGAATTTCATTAATCTCACTATCACTTAGTCCGTTAAACAATTGATTTATTTGTTCATCTGACTGAATATGAATTATATCTAGTAGGTCCTCTCCTTTTTTTGTCAAAAAGAGCAAGTTTTTTCTGCTGTCTTTTATTGAGCTTCTTTTCTCTATTAATTCTTCCTTCTCAAATCTACGTAAAATTCTGCTCATATAGCTTCTATCAATATTAAGTTCTTGCACAAGATTATTCGCAATACACTCTGTTCTTTCGCTTATTTCAAATAGTATTCGTGTTTCGGTTAATGAATAATCTGTATCTAGAATCTGGTTATTAAATAAACCAAGTACCTTTGTATAAAATCGGTTGAATTGTCTGATGTCATAAATAATTTTTTTATCCATAGATCCTCCTTTGGTTGACTAAGTCCACATTTAATATTAATATAACTGTACTCTTAAAATATGGACTTAGTCAACATTTTAGGAATGCCATTTTCAAAAATCTGTCGCAATCTTTATTAAAACCTAATTGAAGGAGATCGTATATGATTATTCGAGAAATGAAAAAAGAAGACAATGCAAAAGTAAAAGAAATTATACAAGATTCATTAAAATCACTTGGATTAGCGCTTCCTGGAACAGCTTATTTTGACCCTCAACTTAACGACCTACACCAATATTATAATAATCTAAAACATGCGAACTATTGGGTAGTAGAAATGGAAGGAGAAGTTGTTGGTGGAATTGGTATAGCACCGTTTAACGAACATGATAAAGTTTGCGAATTACAAAAGCTATACTTAAGTCCAAAAGCACAAGGTTTAGGGCTTTCCAAGAAACTAATGGAAACAGCTTTGTCATTTGCCTCTAAACATTATGAAAAGTGCTATTTAGAAACAATGCATGAATTAAAAACTGCATGTCTATTATATGAAAAATTTGGATTTATACTTTTAAATGAACCCCTACCAGGTTCTGAACACTCCACTATGAATGCATGGTATATAAAATCTTTTTAAAATTAGGTGTAGTAAACGCATCTATTAAAAGGAAAGTATTGAAGGAGCTTTATTTTGACACAAATACAAACATGAATTTCAACTAAGCAATCAATTGCTTCTCTTAAACTGGCTATTTAAAAGAGATGAAAAAAGTTCAAATGTAGCGATAAAAGTTTCGATAAGTCTACAAAATGTATTGATAAAACGAAGGAAAAACCATAAAAAATAGGCGTATCAAGCAAAGTTTTGATACGCCTTAAAACTACATTGTTAAACAACATGTGTCGTCGTGTAGTAATAATGATATTTATTTAATTATCTTAGTTTCAGTATTACAAATAATTACAAGTTCTTTTTTAGATAATGTAAAAAAGTTAAAACAAACGATCTCATAATTTGAATCGGAGCAAACACTATAACCACGGGTTGATTATAGTATACACCAAATATTAACATATTATCTTTATATGTTTGAAAATTATGTGAATTTAGAAAAGGATAACAAACAACCTCCTTGACTCCATAAAAACTCCAATTATACATTTTGAATAAAACACTTTAAATAAATATATATTTCATAATAAATTGTGAAAATTATAAGTATAGGTAAATAGAGAAGAATGGTGCATTCTTACAGTTAGATATATCTTTATATTCGATTCATATTAATTATAATAATATTAATTCATAGGTATAGATAACTATAATATTCCAATACGTTCGTATAACAGATATTTCCATGATGTATTTTATGAAAAGTTTAAATTGTATATTTTTTACAAAAAATGAGGTATAATTATTGTTGAAGAGCAATCTGTAAGTCCCATTAAAATATGTGGTAAATTTACATCGGATATGCATTACATATTCGAAAAGAGATAGTGCACTTAATAAAAGTGCTTTTATCTCTTTTTTTGGTTCTGGTGCAAAAATCATTTGATAGAGACATAGAACCTACACAGTTTTTTCGATTCTAGATTAGGCTGCTTACAAATCACATTTAGAATCTAATGATATAAAGGTTATCATACCAAATGATCCTGAAAGAGATGTTGTAAACAAGATTATTTATGAGGAGAATCAATTTGAACAAAAAAATTATAAATTTTTCTGTATATTGTACTTTGAATGTCTTTATGTATCTAATGGCATATTTCTTTGCCATAAAACCTGCTATTATTACAGCAACAACTGTGGACTATAATAGGATGAAATTTTTAACTATACTATTTGTACTTACAGTAATTTCAATCCTATATGGCTTTATAATGAAAAAAATTATTCGTCATAATTCCAAGCTCTCGCATTCAATAACAGATGAAAGCATACTGTTTACGTTTAGCCATATTTTTATTGTTTTTATTTTCTTGGCTATAATGTTCATTTAACTCATATATGGTGTGTGTTATAAGTGAATTTGGTAAGTTTCAAGACTAATTGCTTACCCCTAATTGATGTTATGTAACCTTATATAAATAGATTATTTACAACACGAAAAAACAGAAAATTCATGATATAATAGACCTAATAATATCCATAATTCGGAAAATGAATATTAGGAGGGAATTTATGCAACCACTTGTTGGACAAAAAATAATTAATTATAAAACAATAGACAAGCTGTTTCTAACTTTAATTTTACTATCTGGTACTTTAGCTTTTAGCATCGGTCAATATTTATATGTTACATTCTTCTTATTAGGGATTATGTTTATATATAGAAGCATAAGAGATTTGTATTTAAATGTTTCATATATAATTATTGGTCTTGAGTTAGTAGTAGGTGTATTTCTAGCCATATATATGGCATTTAATTATTTAGTTACTTAGATGAAAATATAAAAAAGAATACCGCCTTTAAGGGGTACGGAAACGATTCTTGGTATGAGGGGCCACTGTGGGAAAGTATTCAAATTGATACAATAAAAAACGTAGAAAATAATTATTTCTACGTTTTTTATTGTGACTTTACCCATAAAGTTGCCGCTAAAGGAAGCATATCCTTGCCGGAAATTACATGTTTTTGAGGAGATTTAGTTGATTGTTCGAGGGAAAAGGAAGCATATCTTTGCCGTGGATAAATTATTAACCCATAAGCTTGCCGTGAATGCTGTTGGTTTGTAATAAAGTTTGATCAAAAGCATGCTACAAAAATTGATTTTTCAACAGAAGAAACCCAAACATTTTGAAAAAGTTTGATCAAAATGCTTGGGTTATTTGTTGCTAGTGAATAATTTTTATAAAAAGTTTAATCATTTTTCTACCTGTGTTTGCTCCAGAATCGCGCCCGATTCTGGAAGATTTCAAAAACGTTTATTTTTCTTTTAACATTGAATACTTTCGATAATTTTTATAGAAACTGCTACCCAAAAAAACAAACAGAAGTGTGGGAGACAACTTCACAAGGACAAATGGAGTTTCAAATAAAAATGCCTTCCAAAATAATGAATCTCTCATACTCCAAAGACCTTCATGATATAATCCCGAACCCTTGTAAAACATATAAGAATAAGCTAAACACAGCGTACCAAACCAAAATGAATAACTCATTAATCTTTTATAATAATTATCCTTTGATTGGCGATCCGAGAAGATTTCATTTTGATCATCATCTTCTTTTTGCCAATACCGTATTCCACTAAGCCAGGGCCCCTTTATATAGTTCCAACCGAAATCCTTATATATCCCTTTGTATTCAACCAACTTTTTCTTTGGCAAATAATCTTGATAATCAAGTCGCATAACATATCTCTTGTCAGTTTTTTCGAAAGTGTATATTCCAAATCCACTAATATTTGTACAACGATAGCCTTTTTGTAATTGCTCGTTCACCCATTGCTCCTCTTTTTCAATATCAAAAAACATCTTAAATATCTTCATTGGATTCACTTCCTTCGTACAGGGATAAAATATGTAATAACCTGCTTTGTTCCATTTTCAAAATGGCGCTTCCTTCTGCAGTTATCATATAAACTTTTCTTCGACCTAACTCTCCAACAGGTTCAATCCAACCATGCTTATTCAAGTTTTCAATCGCACCGTATAATGTACCAGCTGCTAAAATAACAGTACCGTTACTTATCTTTTCTATCTTCTGCATTACGGCATAGCCATGGAGTGGCTCACGCATAGCTAATAAAATATAATGCATGGTTTCAGACAACGGTAATAATTTATGTTTCATATCCTCATCCTTTATTCAGTTCGACTATATAGTTCAACTTAATAACAATTTAATACAGTTCAACTGAATAGTCAACAACATTTTCAAAATTAGTCAAATGAACTTAAAGTAAATAGCTTGATAACAAGGGGAAAATCAATCTAAAAAGTTACTTTCCTTACGTAAGGGAAAGTGACTTTTTTGTAGTCTTATTCAGTTAAATGGCCTTTTAGTGGAATAACTTTATTGCCGCTCAACAGTTCCCTAATCCGCCTTTCAGTTCAGATTTTCTTTTCACTATAAAAACATCGCGTCTTTTTTATAAACACCGTGACTTTATTTAAAAGCGACATTAAAAATATTCTTCAAATCCTGGAAGCATAAGTTTGCCGCAAACAAAAAGAACCATAAGCTTGCCGAAGCGGCAAACTTATGGTTCATATCACATTTATGTTTACCTAAGTTCTTTTTAGTTATTTTACAGCAATGTAGAATTTACCTGACATTTTTTCTTGAGCATCTTGAAATGTTTCTAAAATTATATCTGCCTCTTGACCTAACATATTTTTACTTTCTTTAAAAAACTCCCACTCTATTGTTAACGGAAGAATGACCCATGCCGTTAAGCAATCCCATAGTGCATCAGCATTTTCTCCATAATAATCAGGAAGATCTAGCTTTTCCTTTAATATTTTGTGTAAAATTTCTTCACTTGTAAATTGTCGACCATCTAAATTTAAAAATTCCATAAAAACTCCTCCTACTTTATTTCAGTAAATGTTTTATAATGATCCGAAGTTTTATAAATTAGTCCATCACTAGAATAGACAATTCCATCATTACCTCGAAAGCCTGAAACATAATTAATATCCGCTTCATACCAAGTTCTACCCGGAACGTCGGGTAGTTGTTTCTTTCTGTTTTCGAAAATATCGCCACCCATACTTTTACCAGGAGCTACTTTATGCAGATTTCCCTCTCTATTCACCCAACCTAGTGATTCTGCTTGGTCTTTTGTGATGTAATTATCTGGTAGATTTTTATGTTCTTTGACGTATTGAGCAACTTCATCAAAACCGGTAGGATATTTCGTGAATTTTGTATTTTTAGCAGCCGCTTCTAGTGCCTTTCCTTCCTTTTCAAGGTCACCAATGTTCCCTACAACTTTACCAATTACACGTGTAGTACCACCTGATACAACGGATAGTGTACCCCATCCATAATCTTCTGGTCCATATTTCCTACCTGTTGTTACATCTTCAAATTTGATAAACTGTCCAATTTCTTTTCCTGTCCCAATCCTGATGTAATTACATGTATCTTCAGCAAACCCCAACCATAGTAACTATCACTTTATCTTCCAATACTTTCAACTTTTAGACAGGTAAGCAAGACATTTATTTCCATCCGTTGTGTTCGTTTGTTTTGTTAGTCCTTATCCTTCCTCAACAAATAAGACCAGAAAATCCATGTACAAAAAAAGAGCGCTTTTCTTCAAAGCCCTCTCCAATAGGAATTTACCAATCCTTACGCTTATCACAATCACAGTCACGGTCACGTCTACAACGACGGTCATCACAATCTCTATGTCTGCGTCTGCAAAACATTAAATCATCCCAAAATCTATTACAATTTCTGCAATGTCTGAAATTACAATTACATCCCATAAATATAATTACCTCCTCTTAACTCTAGGATTCATCATATTCTATGCTTAAAAACAAAAGAAGCTTGTTTACTAGTCTATTTTCTACATTTTAAAGTAATAATATTATTATCTAATCTTTAAGTTTCAAATCTATTTCACCCCTTAACAACAAACAAGACGCCACCCAGATCACGGCAGCGCCTACGATAATTGCTATACACTTAATCAAACACATTTATCCTCACATTATTTATTTCTTTGCTTCCATACCCCATTCTCTTTACGATAAGTATCCTTTCCATTCATGGAGTCAGCTGTATTACCAGGCATGCTATATCTTTTATTCTTTTTCTTAGCCTTCTTCTTCAGCCTTTTCTCTTCTTGAACAGCTTGCAAATCCGCCTTCCATTGTTTCAACAAATCCTTTTCACTTCGCATCGAATTTGTACCCCTTGGATTAAGATGTGAACCAAACAACTAGATTCTACCAATTTATATAGATATCCTTTAATCCAAGTGTTAATTTTATACAAAATAAAAGAGCACCCATAATCGATAGGTGCTCAAATATATGAAGTGGGGCAACCCCATACTCCAATATATGCTTGTCCTTATTAAAAGGTGCAAAATAAAAAGAGTACCCGTCATTAGGTACCCTTCAACAAATAAGTATGGCGCCCCAAGTTTCACCTCATATGATAACTCGTCCCACGAATTCATCATATGCTTGTCTTATTAGAATGTTCACTGGTTTAATGTGTAATTTATATATAACAAAGAAAAAAGCACCCATTTTGGATGCTTAATGTATACTAATATTAATATTGAATAGCTCTATTGATAGACTTTCTAGAACAATGAATATACTAGCTGAAGCTGATCTATATCCAATATTATTTCCTGTAACATTAATAGTAATCTCCGCTAAATGGGTTTGCACATCATCTTTTTCAAAAATTTTATCTTCAACCTTTTCAATTATTGCTACATTATCTACTTCTTTAAAAGTTTTCAGCAATTTTGTTTCTAATAAAGTAAAATCAAAATTTTCATCTTTAACTACATCAAATTTAATCTTCATTTATCTTTCCCCATTTTTAACCAGTTAATATATTGACATCATTATAATTATATATACTTTTATTACATAATTCAAAAGTTATGTTTTATAAAACTCCCCATAGTTCACATATTTAATAGAGAGAAATAAAAAAACAAATGGCAAAAATTCCTCTTCAAAGGTCAAGATAACTCTCAACCTTCTCCAAGTCACCGCAACACTATATATTAGCTACACGCTTCACATTTGGTTAGTTCGGTGACTGGGAGAAGACTAAGAATCTTCTCGTTTATACTCCGTAGAGTCGGCTCAATACTTCGGCTACTTAATGTCATTTTCACCTTTGCAGACCAATATCGAATTATAAAGGATTAATATCAAGACGTATATATTTCTTCCGACGCCTTGTCTGAACCAATACACTAGAGGGACGGAAGGGGAATGTTTCCGCTGTATTGGCTCAAACAAAGAGCGAAAGCTCTCTGCTCTCATTTTGGTCATTAATAAGAATTGTGAGTAATTACTAATGAACGAGATTACGCATACATTTTTAGAATTTTAGAACGCAAGTGTCACTCAATCATGAGCAACCACCCCCATTCCATTTTCAAGAAACGACATATTAGAGAAATAGACTTATATTTATTATCAACCCAGAGGACGCATCCCGAGCTGAATGATAACTATAAATAATTTCGGGAAGCTCTTATTCCCTCTAGCCTCCGCGTCACCGAGTAACGTTATTATAATGGGAACGCTATCCCCAAAACGTATTCTCTTTTCAAAGAACTGTTTATGGAAATAGCTTATAATTTTCACGTTTTTATTTAGTCCCCCAAAAAGTTCGCATTTTGTTCGCGGTTTTTAGATTATCCCTAATGCTGTAGCAATCAATTTAACCGCACTCTGCTTCTTCTCATAGAAATATGTCTTCTTGAGTAGTAGATCATGATAAACGTCTGAATCCTTTACTCTCTCGTTTGTCAGAAACTTACGCTCAACGATTTTACGCTCGTCTTCATCTAATAAGTTGTTAAGCGCCTTCTCTACCTGCTGCACCTTCCAGTTACTTGTATTCCTTGAATCACGTAACTCAGGGAATAAACTGATTCCTTCCTGCTCCACTTCATTACTGAATCGCATCTTGAGTGCTCTGTATTCCTTTAATACGCTCCCTACTTCCTTTTGTACTTTCTTATCATCGATAGCTGGTAATAAAGTTAATTGTCTCTCCATGAAGGAATCCCCTATTTCTGAATTTGTAATTTTAACATCACATAAGGTACGTGAAATTTTAATATCTCATTGTTGAATAAGGGAACGACGGTTAGTAAGTAGCCCCACCATCTACTCGCCATCGTTCCGCTATCCATTAAGCCTTTAATAATTTACGTTTCTTGTTGTTCATTTTCTCTTTCGCTGCTTCAATGTCATTCGCTACCTTTTTATGGTCCTGATCAAATTGAATCATGCTATCTATTACCGGTGTGAATCCTTGCTCATCAATGTATTGTAAGTAATCAACTGGCGCTCTTTCTGTCTGATCTGCCAGGTACCCGTAAATATCAAAGTCTGCTCTCGGTATCGACTTCTTACCTTTTGGCTGCTGCGACATCCTTACATAAGCTTGAATGACTGATAGTGGTACCAGAAATACTGACTTGTCCTTGCTAAATCCAATAAGGAAGAAACAAATCGCTCCCATCTTCTCTGCTTTCTCTAGATAATCCAATTGGTGCCGCGCAATGTTTTTTAAATCAAATCTATTTATCTCATTTGTAGACTTCGCCTCAAACGCTATAGCTCGTCCTTTATACACGCCGTCATAGTCTACTGTACTTTTAGATTCGTAATAACCATCTTTCACACGGCCATAAACCATCTTTAATACCTTTACAGGAGTCGGACGCTTGTTTATAAGCGCCACTCTCCCTCTTTGATACATTTCATTCGATAGATTGATAAGCTTTTCAAAAGCCATTCCACGGTTACCTTGTCCCATTTTTATTCCTCCATTTCTTTCTTGCAGCCTTCAAGAAAATCAATAACTTCCTGAACATGCTCCCTTGTTGTCATACTTTCCATTACGTATCCTGCATCGTTATAAACATTAACCTTATTTCCTGTAAACTCCATTCCGCACATTCCGTCTGCACCTAATAGCTTTACTTTATCTTCCACTCTGCCAACCTCGCTTTCTATTAAAATGATTATTTTGTTTAGTTTTCTTTCCAACTCTCACCCTTACGAAAATGAATATTCCATGCTTGTTGTCGTGTAAAACCTATATCTTGCAGCTCTTTTATATTTTGGGGCTCTTCAAATGTGCAAGGAACACTTATTTCTCTACTAAAATCAAAACCAGATTCAACTGTTTCATCAGAAGAAATATCGATTTCTTGAATACCACCCTGTATTTCCACACTTTCTCCTTCAGCTGTTTGTATAAAGTATTTAACACCTTCTAAATTCAGGCCCATATCCATTACCCTTTTCTACAAAATGAAATTTTTATAATCATAATTAGATAAAAACAACATAAATTTTAATGAGACTGGGTATTTATTAGCGGTTAGGAGCGCCTTGGTCAAGCGTTCCTTTTTTGTGTGTACAAAATAGCGTTTTTGTTAAAATTTCACTTCAATATACTTCATTTATGGTATATAATGATAATTGAAAACCAAAACTTTCATTTTAGAAAAGTCCTTACGTTTATGTGAGGGCTTTTTTACATTCAAATAAGGATGTTATTTAAATTTTACAAAACCTATCTTTACCAAAATAGGTTCAAAATTACCCATTTAGCATAATATAATCCTTTTAAACATTTTAAATTTATAATTAGTAATGGAGGCATTAAAATGGGAAGCATCCCAAAATTACCATCACAACAATCATCCCTAAAAAACCAAATTAATTCTAACAATCACCAACAAACGAATAAAAAACTAAGACGTCGTCTTTTACTAGCGCTAGCTTTTATGCTACCTATTGTTATTTCCGCCCAAATCTCCCTTTATAAGCAGGAGCAAATGATTAAGAAAAAACAAATTATACTTAATAATGAAAAACAAAAATTATCTTATTTAAAGAACGTTGGACACTATCTTGAAAATGATATTAAAACTTTAACAGAGAGTGAAGAAGGTATTTTACAGTTCGGAAGAAAGTTGTATGGGTTTTCCAAGGCTGATGAAACTATATTTCTAATAGCTAAATAGCTTTTCGATATGTAAGCAATTATCATTAATCAATGAGCAATTTAATGATAATCGCTTATTATCAACATCCCATTAAATAACTATTTTGTTAAGATTTTAAGTATTCAATTTCCTTTTTCGAATAATCTTTTTTATATCGCACATACTATCTCTAAGCCGACCTTTCCCCGGCTGCACTCTTTCAAAACGGAAAGCGCTCCTCCGTGCCGTGCAAGAACATGGCGGGCAACTTAATCAGTTGCCTGCTGTTTTTGTGTATAATCGTAAAAATTCTTGTGCAGTTGCGATAGGTAAGACTTTGAAGTTATCTCCATCTTTTCCCCCGCTTAACACTGTACGTGCTACTTTCATCGCATACAGCGCCCCATCTTATTCTTCTATACTAAAGCAACTAGATTACAAACAATGTTGTACTCACCAACGTATTAATTCCCCTTTCTTACGAAAAGTCCCATCATCTTACTCGATCCTGTGAGTTACATCTAGTTAATTTAGTTTTCAAAGAACAAGACTAGGGACTATCCCTCCACATTCGTTACATGTTTCGTCGGTACTGTGTCCCTACCTTCACAAGAATGAAGCAATTTCGGTTCGTTAGAACCTTATATGCATCTGTCCGCTAGTAGGCGTTGGTGACAGTTTCTTGCTTACCACGTTCCGATTGACCTAGCTATACATATATCCTTAGGTGCTTGCTGTAAGCCTGTTATCTTTACATCATCATCGTTAGATGTTCCGAATTTCATATCCTTTAATCTTACTTTTCGGTAGATAACATCGTCATTGACGACATACATATTTCTTATGTATTAATAATTTAGACCCGTATATTCGCAAGTTCGCCAGTCCGTTATTTTAGACATTCTCACCATAGATGTTTTGTAGCATCCCGACCTATCCATTACCATATGATTTCTCACTTAGGTTTTGTTCAGCCGACTTCACCTAGCTTCATACAATTTGTGACTACTATCACGCCTTGCATGTAGGAGTATTAGATAAGTAGTTTCAGCTCAACCTGACAGCTTTCATTCCTACTTTCAGTCAATCAGTTGTTGTTATCAAATTGATGACCCTCCCATTTCGTGTTTACACACTTATAAGGAAACGTGTCGCGCAAAGGATTATTTTGTTAAAATTCTGGATAAATATTAATATTCTTCATAAAGGAGGTTTACTGATGAAAATGATTTTTTTAGTTATTTTCATAACAATTTTCCTTGTAATAATTTTGTATTTTGTTGGTATGTCACTCTTTTGAAATCAACCCTAAATTAAAATAAAACTATTTAAAACATCCTCCGTTTAATTATCAATTATTCCGTCAATACTGTAGATAGGCTGTTAGCCAAAATTCATTTAAAGTAGTTTTCTCTGTATCTCCTTGCAGGGAGCAGTTAGCTTTTTCTAGCTGCTCTTATTTTCTGCAATTGGTTACATTTCCCTGATGTTTTTAACATAATATTACGTTACAATATAAAAGAATAAAATATATTGAGCTGTTATACCATTACCCTAGGAAACTAGGGTTTTTTTTTCTACAAAATGAAATTTTTATTAAGAGTTTATAATCTCTCTGATTTTTTTAATCTTATCTGCGTTAACGTCTCCTAAAGCTTTCATATCAATTACTACACTAGAATGTCGCGCTCCATTCAATAAATCTACGCAACATACATGTTGTTCTTTTTCATCACTGGCCTTTAATTGAATGCCTTGAAATGAGGCATCACATATATCCCTTAAATATGATTTCGTTTCAAATAGCTCATTCCAATGTTCATTCAAATACATTTTCATAAAGCTTTCGATATCTTCACCACAAGATACCTCGATCTCTTCAATAAATGAATCGTCCATTGTAAAAACGTTAAAGATCATCCAAGCTGTAATATTGTTTAATTTCACGCTGTTTTCTTTCATCATTAATCCTCCTCAAGTTCCGTAACAGTTATATAATTTCTAGCATTCTTTCGATTCGATATTCTCCTTTGATACGCTGGTCTTGTATAAAAACGAACTGTTGCAGGAAGTACGCCCATATAATCAGCGCATTCCTTTATGGTCCCGATACATAGCAATGATTCACCTTTATAAACGACGTACTCCTTTAAGTTCATTGTTCATTCTCCTTTTCTAATAAAATAGCGTTTTTGTTTAGTTTCACTCTAAAAGTAAAATTTTCATTTTTTCATTCAACCGAGTTCATAACATATTCTTTTCCTCTGATAAAATAATGATTAGGTGCCCCATGCGCATTTTATTCACTGGAAATAATACCTTTCACGTACTTACGTATTAGAAACTTCATTTCTGCTTCTTCTGCAATAGCAATTTTGTTCACTTTTTTGATACATTTATGAAACATTCATATATTATCTTTAATATGTTCTATTCTTTTTAAAGAACCATGTGAGAATACCAAAACAAGAAGCCCTAGAGCCCTAACTCTAGGGCTTCTTGTTTTTAAATAACTATTTTGTTAAAAACTCTCTTTTTTCGTTTTCTTACATTTCAAAATACAAATGTAGTAAAATATAAGAATACTATAATTTAAGGAGGTGCGAAAACTTCAAAATAATTGCAGGTAATCTCTAAATCTTGGACATACTGATACTATTACTCTAAAAAAGGGGCATGATCAGTATGGAAAAGCGAAATTTATTCAAGTGGAAACATTATCATCATGATATTATTTTGCAAACAGTAAGATGGTACCTACGGTACAACTTGAGCTTTCGTGATTTGGTGGAAATGATGGAGGAACGGGGCTTATTCGTTGCTCATACAACGATTATGCGTTGGGTTCATCAGTATGGTCCTGAATTAGACAAAAGAATCCGTCGTCATCTCAAGCAAACCAATGACTCTTGGAGAGTCGATGAAACATATATCAAAGTGAAAAGTCAATGGATGTAGCTGTATCGTGCTGTCGATTCGAAATTTACCTAAGAAAAGCAAGAAACCACAAGGCTGCTAAGCGATTCTTCAAGAAAGCTTTGCAGTCTTTTCATATTTCTGAGCCTCGTGTCGTGACAGTAGATAAGAATCCAGCTTATCCTATAGCAGTTGAAGAATTGAGAAAAGAAAAAAAGATGCCATTAGGCATCCAACTAAGGCAAGTGAAATATCTCAATAACATAGTGGAACAAGATCATCGGTTTATTAAAAAGCGGGTTCGTTCGATGTTAGGATTGAAATCCTTTCGCACAGCTACATCCATTCTTTCTGGAATAGAAGCTATGCCTATGGTGAAAAAAGGGCAACTTGTTTTATTGGACAAGTGAAGTTCATCCATCAACTATTTGGGATTGCTGCTTAAGACTAGATTTCACTAGGAAACTTTTCGCATCTTTATATCTTTCCTAAGTATTTGCACCAGAACCGTTAATAATGTTTGCACTTGAATAGATTTTGCTTTTCCATACCAATCACATCCTTCTTTAGAGTACTAGTATCAATATATCCAAGTTTAGGTGGTTACTTACAAGCGTTTTGGAGTGTTTGCACCAGAACCCATTTGTTTGACAAAATAAAAAGGAAAAACTAATTGAATAGTTTCCCCTTTTATTTTGTATTGCAGAGAATGTTATACCCTCATGCCCATCAAACTAAGCTCATGTAACGTCAATGATAAGCAAGATTGTTTCTTTTTTTCGAAAGTCTATATGTAGATGCTTTAAAGACTTTAGTTTTTTATCATCTGTTATAGTTGATATAACTAGAGTCATAATAAACCCACTGACCTGTTCCCATTCTTAACCAACCGTTCTTTTCTTCATATACTGTAACTTTTTCGCCTTTACTTGCCTTTCTAACAATAGAGTAGTTTGAACCTGCTCCACTTCGAATATTTACTCCAATACCATTGATTTCAGCCGTTCCAATTACATTTTGAACACTACCAGTTTCAATTACTAGAAGCATGTTTAGAATGAACGATGCTGTTTCACCACGGGTTGTTGTTCCTTTAGGATCGTATTGATTGTCTTCTTTACCTTTTACAATACCTAAGCCATACAATCTTTGTACGTCTTCTTTATAGTTAATTTGTTCCTTATCTACGAATGGTAAGTTTGCAACTGGCCCCCATAGACCTTTATACTGTAAAGCCCTGTTTACAATGATTGCTGATTCTTCTCTTGTAATAGGTGTGTTTGGGTCAAAATAACCGTCACCTCTACCTGCAATGATACCTGCACTTGCAGTGCGTTTAATACCATCTCGTAAAGTTGAGTTTGCATCGTTTAGGTCTTTAAATGAAATATCTCCAGCGGGCAAGTTTAGAGATTTAGAGATTAATTGAGCAAATTCGGCTCTTGTTACTGCTCTGTTAGGTGCGAAAATTCCGTTTCCTTCCCCTACCATAATACCCCTTCTATTTAATTCTCGAATAGCTGACTCATACCACCCCCCTGTAATATCGTCTGTTGGTTGAGAAAGGTTATTATAATTCCCCTTAACACCATTTACGAATGAATCCCATTGTCCATTGTTAATCATGTTAGCAGGACAGTTTTTACCACTCCATCTTTGGTGTTTTACGATATTATTTAACGGTACACCAGTTTCTTTCATTAAATAAGCTACAAGTTTCTTAGCAT
>NZ_PCOH01000046.1:0-21970 GCF_002976445.1 Bacillus sp. MYb56 | reverse complement strand
AAAAGCAGCGGTATCACAAGACTCTGCTGACAAATGGCGTGCTGAAGTAACACCGATAACAGGAAAACGTTTAACGGAAGCACAGCGTATTACAGCTGGATATATTCATTTATGGTTTGATACATACGTGAATAACAAATAACAAAATACACTTATACATGGCAAAAGTGGTTCTGGTGCAAACATTTTTTGAAGATATAAAGAAGTGAAGAGATTCCTAACGGAATCCACTTTTATACTGCAATACCGAATAGTTGATGAATGAGGTTCACTTGATTTTGGACAGACTTCCCCCCTTGAGGGGGCACGGCAACGATTCCTTCTTTTTGGGGCCACTCATAATTGTAATTTAATCGAAATATCAATTAAACACGCATTTTACAACAAATAAAAGGAATACATTTTGAAAGAAGATTAACCAAAATGTATTCCTTTATGCTAATATTTATCGAAAAATAGAGATATATAATAGACGCTTAAATGGGTTCTGTTGCAAAGTTTTTAAACTCCTCTAAACTTTAGAAAAAGTGTGATGAGGAGAATGGTACATGGGATATTTTAAAGGAAAACAGTTCAAGAAAGATATTATTTTGGTAGCCGTCGGCTACTATTGTCGTTTTTCTTTAAGTTATCGTGATGTATCTGAAATAATGAAGGAACGAGGGATTTCAGTTCACCCTACAACGATCATGCCTTTATCGCACGATTGATCAAGAAGGATACACCTTGGATATCCAACTTCGTAAAACAAGGAATCATCAAGCCGCCTATATGTTTATGAAAAGGTTAGTGAAAACTTTTGGAGAACCAACGGTTCTCACAACAGACAAGGCTCCAGCCCTACTTTGTGCGCTCAAAAAACTGAAAAATAACGGTTTTTATGTGCATACGAAACATTGCACCGTTAAGCATTTCAATAATCTCATCGAACAGGATCATAGACATATCAAGCGACGTTTTTCCAAATCCGCAGGATTTCAAAGTATTCGTCATGCTTCACGTACCTTAAAAGGAATCGAAACTATTCATGCTTTATATAAACGAAACCGAAATCTGGGCCCAGATTTCGGTTTTTCGGCGTACAATGAATTACGAAATTTATTCACAATTGCATAAAATATACAACAGTTTGATGGGATAATCTACTCTTTAAAAAACTTTGCAACAGAACCGATAGAACAATCTAGCCTAATAGTTAGGAATTCATCATTTTGATGAGAACATACTTATAATAAAAAGGCAGTTAGCAATAGCTAACTGCCTTGAGAACATTACATTCACGAATTTAAGGAGTGTAAATGTTTCGTGATTTATATATATTATGGGCATAGATTTCAATAATATGTAATGAAAGTTAAAATAGAGCAGTGTTTTTTATGAAATGCTCTATTCCATACAACTTGGGTAAGAAGCAAGTTGTACGGTTCTGGTGCAAAAACTTTGAAGTATATGAAAAGCGTCTATCAAACTTGGACATACTGATAATAGTACTTTAAAAAAGGATGTGATTGGTATGGAAAAGCAAAATCTATTCAAGTGGAAACATTATCAGCCTGAACTGATCTTATTAACAGTAAGATCGTACCTGCGGTACAATTTGAGCTTTCGTAACCTGGTGGAAATGATGGAAGAACGAGAAGTATCAATCGCTCACACAACGATTATGCGTTGGGTTCATCAGTATGGTCCTGAATTGGACAAACGGATCCGACGTTACCTCAAACAAATAAATGACTCTTGGAGAGTCGATGAAACATATATCAAAGTAAAAGGTCAATGGATGTACCTGTATCGTGCTGTTGAGTCGAACGGAAACACAATCGATTTTTGCCTAAACAAGACAAGAGATCATAAGAATGCAAAGCGCTTTTTCAAGAAAGCTTTGCGGTCTTTTCATGTTTCAAAGCCACGTGTGATAACGGTCGATAAGAATACAGCTTATTGGGGTACCTCATAACCTTAGCTTGATAGTGATGGGGTAGTACCACACATTCATCAACTTAAGGGTTTAGACTATTTTTAAAGTTAAAAGCACGTTACTGTTCTCTTATCCATAATTTGAATTATCACTAATTTTAACACTTTTATTCTTGGTCTATATTACTTTTTATTCGGATTTATTTCTATCGTTTGAATTTGGAATATATCGCTGTCTTTTATTCCTAGAACACGCATTTCTTCCTTAAATGAACGCCAGGGTTCAATTTTAATGGATTTAGTAGTTTTATCTAGTAGCGTATACTCATGAACGTAATATGATTTTTCGTTCCCCCTTAAAATAATTAAAAAACTGTAGGTGTGTAAAAATTACACATTAAGTGATGTTGATTAATCTGTGTTTAGTTGGTATTGCCTATAGTAATCGTAATATCTTTTTAAGGATAAGTGAGACTTAAAGCCGATTTGCTGCATAATTTGTTCAAGTTTATTTTTCTGTTTAATTTTACTTAAAATAAAGGTGTTTCGGAAATGTTGGGCAGAAATTCCCTTTCGAAGATTGGCACGTTTTACTTCTAAACGAATCATTTTTTGAACAGAGATTTCAGTCAAAAATTTTGGTGCATCATCGTCATAGCTCCAATGATATGTTCCACGAGTAAAGTCAAAAGCAACAAATAGTGGATCACTGCTGTGGTATTTAGGACGGACAGGTTCAGGAATGGTTTTATAGTACTGGTATAAATGTAATTTATCTTCTTCTTTCAAATGGATTGTACGATTTATTTGTGAGTCTTGAGGAATAGATAACATATTAATCTCGAAATGAACATGCTTCATTTGCAAAGAAACAAGCTCCTGTAAAGATAATCCGTAATCTAAGAGTAATATAATAATAGAAAGATTGCGCTCTAATAACATTGGGCGTGTAGCTTTCTGTTTGTCAGTTAGCTCCGCTAAGGAAGAAACGACTTCTTTTAAACGTTTTTCTTCTTTTGAAGATATAAAATCTTTATCCCTTAATGATCGGTCGGGTTGATTTATTTGTATTACACCTTCTATCGGACTAGGTAAATCCAATGATTCATAAAGTCGATTCAGTGCATTATAAATACGGTGTATAGTCTTATCTGAATAGTGACGTTCTTCTTTTAAGTAATGAAAAAAATCTTTGAAATTTCTTTTGTTCAGGGATTTCCATATATCTTCATCAATGGTCCGATCGGTAGTTTTTAACCATGATAAAAAGTGTTTTATATCATACGTATATCTTTTGATTGTTGAAGTTTTTCTTCCTTTTTGTAATAAGTAATCAGTAAAGTGTTGTATTGTTTTTTCTAGATTTGTGGTAGACATATTTTTAACCACCTCATTTCGTGAATTTTGAAGGGCTTCTATTCTCGTCTTTTTAATTTACTTCTATTAATACTGGTTTGAATTACTTTCTATTTTCATGTCTTTTTACTACCCTGTAGAATGTAGGGCTCGTCATATTACATCTCCGCATCGCTTCAAGTGCTGAAATTTCTCCTTGTTTCCAATTTGTATACGCAAGAATGAATTCATCTGTAATTGCAGTTCTCGGTCTACCTAGATGTTTTCCTTGTTTTTGGGCTAAGTCAATCCCTTCACGTTGTCTAGTTTTAATCTTTGTGCGTTCTTCTTCAGCAAGCCAAGAAAGAATTTGAAGTACAAGATCTGTAATAAGAGTACCTAAACTATCTTTATATTGAGTTGTGTCAAGAAGGGGCATGTCTAAAACAACAATGTGTGCCTGGATGTTCTTTGTTATATCAGTCCATTCTTGAAGAATTGCTTCTTTATTTCTACCAAAACGATCTAAAGAATGAACATATAGAATATCGTCTTTTCGTAACATTCTTTTTACAAGTTGATATTGTTCTCGATTGAAATCTCTTCCACTTTGTTTATCTATAAAAATATCTCGTTCATCAGAAATAAATTGTTTCATTGCCTCAAGTTGACGATCTTCATTTTGATCTTTACTACTAACTCTTATATAACCAAATATTCGTACATTCAAAATATAAATACTCCTTTTGATAATGATAACATTTTACATTTACAATATATTTATTTAAATTATACCAAAAAACACTTCAAAAGGTATATAAAATTATTTAGTGCTTCAAAAATATGGTTTTATACTTTTTGAAGTAATAATTTTAATGGAATTATTACTACTAAAAAAGGTGTACCTTTTGAAACGATTGATGCTTGCCTCTTCTTATTCAATTTTGAAATGAATTTTTGTAATAGCCCTAGTCTATGGTTTTGTAACATGACAACTTTTATGTGAAAATTTCCTGAAAACATGAAATCATCAGCCTAAGGCTGTTCTGTTTTTAAGTAAATCTTTTTTGTAGGTTACTGGTAATACTCTTGAATAAGGATAATATTTCCGACATTATTGATGTGAAACAACAGATTCTATAGATGACAATGATAATATTTGATAAAATTAATATAAATATATGTAGAAAAAATATTTCCAGGATAAAAGTCTGATTCAAGTATAGAAAGAGGAGATCAAATGGGTGGTAGCTTAGAGCAACTTAAAGAAGCGTATCATGAAAATAAAATAGTTCCTTTTATCGGAGCAGGAATATCAGTACCTTTCAATATACCGACATGGGGAGATTTAATAAGGGATATCACTGATGAATATGCTAAGGGGAAAATTGAGACAATGCTCCGAAGTGTTGTTGATTGGCATTTGGACAGTAATGATTATTGGGGGGCAATTGATGAGATAAAGAAATACGCAACTTTAGTAGATCAAGATATTCAAAAGAAAATTACAAAATTAATCAGAGAGAATAAAAAAAATGTAGAAGATGCCAAGCTACACAATTACTTTGATTTGGCTAAGCTGAACTTCAAACTACATTTAACAACGAACTATGACAACCTTTTATATGAACATATAAAAAGCGAGAATCTTCCAATTCTACTTAAAGACTTAGATTTTAGTTCTCAAGATTTGTATGATGAAAAGCGAATTTGCCACCTTCATGGATTTACATCTAATATAGGTTCGATTGTTATTAGTAGAAGTAGCTATGAAGCACTTTACAGTAATGAAAAGTATGGAGATTTGTTGAAAGCGATTACAAGTAGTAAAAATTTTTTATTTATGGGCTTTTCTTTTGATGATAAGTTTGTAAGTGATTTAATTAAAGATTACAAGAAGTATCTTAATGGAACACATTATATTCTTCTAGCAAATCCTACTCAAGAAAGAATGAAAGAATTACGAGAGGAGTATGGTTTAATTACTATTCCATATGAAACTCAAGGTTCTACACATGTAGTTGAGATAAGAAAGATACTGAATCAAATATCTGAACCACAGTCAAAAAATAAAACTGCAGATTCTGATGGTCAAAATGGCACGACTACTGATTCTATTGTGTTGGGAGCAAAATTAGCGGACTTTAAAAAGAATGTAAAGGGAAACTTGTTCTACAAAAAACTAAGAATAGAGGATATTGATGAGGATCTTATTGAATTAAGTTCAATATTTTATGTAGCGTCAGAACAATACATACGAGCACTAAAACAAACCGGTATTTCTTTAGGGATTATTGATGCTATATTAGGGAAAGTGTTCATGAAATATAAAGAAAGGTATGTTGATACATACAAAAAGCATGGTAACAGCGATCAATTTTTAACAGTTGTCCATGAAAGTTTAGAAGAATTTGATTTTGGAAGATTCGCTATATTTTTCAAAGAGAACGAGTCAGATGAAAACGAAAACAAAGGTTTAATTCATCTTTTGGCTGAGGATGAAACAATAGATATTTGGTGGGGAAAGGAGCGGTTAGATGAGCAACATAACTAATCAAAATATATCGGTTCCTCTCTCAATTGAACTGTTATTTAATAACGAAAAGTTAGATTTGATGAAGATACTTTCCCTAATGTATGCTTTTATGTTGGAGAGTAAAAAGCGCAGAAAGGTATCGGAAATCATGTTTTATTACAGCCTAGTCAATTTTGATTTAATCAAGTTATTTGAGAACGATGAAGAGAATAATAAAAATTTCACACCATCTCCCAATTTATATTTTCGCTTCGAGACTAAAATTAATGGACTTCTTCTGAATATGTCACATTTACAGCTTATAAATCTGCAAGGCGACCTAACTAAAAAGTTAGACGACATAACTGTTCAACTGAATCCACTAGGAAAGTTAATCTTCGAAGAAATGGATTCAATATTTTTCTCTAATTTAAAGAAAGAGTACACAGATGCTTTTAAAACGGTCAAATTTTCAGCTAGTAATATGCAAGTAATAAAGGGGATATGACAGTGAGTAGTATACTTATTAATAAATTAATTGTTCAAGGAGTCTCATATAGGAGAACTGTTTGTTTTAATAAGGATTTTACCATTATAAGTGGAGAAAAGACTTCGGGTAAGTCTTTAATTCTTAGCTTAATTGATTACTGTTTAGGTAAGAGTGAAAAAATCGATTTAAAAGTTCAAAAAGAGTTAAATATAAATTGTGATCAGGTTTTTCTTGAATTAGAAATTGGTAATGAAACCTTTACATTCAGTCGATTGTTAAAAAAGAAACACAGTAATATTAGTATATATTTCTGTATCTTTGAGGATATAGATGGATATACTCCAAAAACGGTCAATAGAAGTGAAGCCATGCACTTCCTTATGACAAAATTAAATATCAATGAATATAAAATAATTAAACACCAAAAACATAGTACTCAAAAGATACTAGAATCCATATCTTTTCGTGATATTTTTAGATTTGTGTACATAAATCAACATGCTCTTGGAACAAACGATTTTTTAGATAATAAAACTTTTTCCAAAAGTAGTAAAAATCCTCATGCTTTTAAATTAATGTTTAACTTGGTAGAATCTGATAAAGATGCGCTAAAATTGGAATTGGTAGAAGCACAAAATAAAATTGAAGATGCACATAAAGTAATATCAGGATTAAATTCATATTTAAAAGACAAGGATGCTGAAGATTTTAATGTTTTATCTGCTAAATCAGAGAAAATTAAGAAGAATATCGATATACAGAAACAAACAAAGAAAACAATTATAGAAAATAGCAAATTGAATAGCAATAATGAAAATGAAACGTATATAAAACTAAAAAATGATTTAGAGGAAATCACCAATCAAATAGTTGAATACCAACGGCAAAAAAGACAATTACAGATATCCACGAAATCCAAACAATTATTAGTGGAAGAATATAAGGTTGAAGAAGAGGAAATAGATGCAACATTAGAAATAAACTACAAGTTAGTGATTCCAGACCAAAATATTGAATGTCCTCTTTGTAATTCAACTGTTTCAACTCATCCGTATGAGGAGTTACCTCAAAATACGAATACAGAAAAAATGTTAAGAAAGGTAAAAAAGGAAATTATCAACAAAATAAAATTGGTTACTAATCTAATTAATGATGAGCTGAAGAATGTTGAGGAAATAGAATTAAAAATAGCAAGATTATCGAGAAAGCAAGCTATTTTCAACGAAGCCATTGCAGAGTTTGCGAAGGAGACAGATGTTCCTTTCTTGTCCCAAATTGATAGTATAAATAGCTTGATAAATCGACTGGTTAAAGATCATGAAATAGTTAAAGAAGGAATAAGAATCCATCGAAAAATTGAAGAAAAACAAAATGATATTACGGGCTTTGAAGCTACTGTAACACGTTTAGAAGGCGAAATCGCAGCACTACAAATAAGTGACCAGGATCAAAAAAAGATTTTTGATTTTTTAAACGATGAATACAAAGACTTTATGACAAGATTGAAGTATGATACAAATGATGAGACCTTTATTCATCCTGATCAGTATATTCCATACTATGAAGGTGCAAGTGTTTACGCTCATGAAAGCGGTGGCCTCTTAGAGTGTATGCAGTTATCGTATTTAGGAGCAATCTTAAAAAGTAAAACTGAAGGATATGCTTCTGGGCACCCAGGATTTTTGTTATTAGATTCAATTAGTAAGTATGTAGGTACACTAAAAAAGGATGAACAGAAAAGCAAAGGGTCTGATGGGATTTCAGGTCCTCAACATATTCAAGAGCCTGTGGAAGGTCCAGTTGAAATCGAAGAAAAAAACTTGATAAATGACCCAGAAGTATACGAAGAATTTTATAAAATTTTGATTGAATTAAGTGCTCATCATCAAATTATTCTCGTAGAAAATACACCGCCTGAAAAGTTTAACAAATACATAAAATACGTATTTCTAAAGGGGAAAAAGGGTTTTATTAATGAAGAAAAAAATGAGTTTAAAGAAAATGATGAATCATAATGAACGTAAACAGGTCAAGTAAATGATGTGTAGAAACATACCTTTCAAATATTATTTATGAGTTGTCATTATAATATTTCAGTTTTTTATAAAAGCGTTAAAATTATTTAAAATCCATGTCTGATTTCAGTTTTGAGTAGGACACTATAAGAATAAAGTAAAAAGAACTTGTAGAAATCACTACAAGTTCTTTTCAAGATACTACGGAAAGGGTAAACAACAAAATTAATTTGGAACAAAAGAGAACTACCTGTATCATTGTTTGACTTTATTATATAACAAATTATAACAGTGAAAGATTATAAAATCGAAAATTTTGTGAATAAATGAGCAAATAAAACCAATATATTTCCATCCGAAAAGCCATTTTTCACTTCGCGCAAAATACTTTAAATAGATATAGATAGCATAATAAATTAGTGAAAATATATGTATAGGTACATAGAGAAGAATGGTGCATCCCTACAGAAACGCATATACATATATTCAATAGTAATTTACATATGTAAAATAAAAGTGTAGTTATGTTCACCTATAAACTATAAAAACAGATGTTTGTTAACTATCTCCATTCTTTTGCTGGCGTTACCCCTACCAGGAGTAACGTTAGGAAAATGCGGATTTACAGCGTTAAGAAAACTGTAGCAAAAAAATCGATTCCTTTACGTAAAGGAGCCGATTTTTTTAATTTGGTTTACTAAGCTAATGCCCCCGTTAGTTTAATTAAAGGACATTTATTATAGAAAACAGATGAATATTTTATTGGATTCTCATATGAACCATCATTAATTGACAAGTACTATTTGCCCTAACTCTGATACCAATATAAAGCTAGGTCATTCATTGTTGAAGCGTGCCCCTGTTGTCTTAGCATGGTTGTTATGTTACCTCGATGATAGGTACCATGGTTAGCAACGTGAAATACAATTTCTGAGTATGCAGTCTCTCTAGCACCTGACCAAGGATTATTCAAATTAATTTTTTGTTCTAAATCTTTTTGGCTATTCATCCATTCTTCATACTGTGAAGCTAGTTCTTCGAAAGACTTAATAAATTCATCTACAGAATATAAATTAGTCTTTTCTAATAATGACATAGAAGCTTCCAATGCTTCTTGCATACCAATTCCTTTAAGTACTTGTAACCACATAACATCTACTACATAGATATGGCTAAACGTTTGAGCAATATTTGGATATGAACTATTAGCCTCTTTATATAGGACATTGCTTGGTAATTCTTTTATTCTTTCTAGTAACACCTTATTAGCCCAAAGATGGTACTTATACATATTTTTTGCATGGTTCATTTAACATCTACTCCTTTAGTTCTGGTTTTTTAAAAGTTGATATCTAGATTATAAAAAAAGATATATGACAGCAGCTTGTCATATATCTTCATAAACTTTTATTATTTTTTTTGCCTCATCTATTAAAATTGATTGCAGTTCCATCGGTTTTACAATTTTAGCACCGCTACCAAAGCTTAAAAGAATCGATTTAAGCCATCCAGCCTGTAGAGGCTGATAAACACAAATTGTAATTGTCATACTTCCGTCATCGTTAATGGTTTTTGAAGAATTCTGGAATTGATCTAATACTTCTGCTAAGGAATTAGGACTCACCCAGATTACTACATCCTCAAACCCCACCAGATTACGGTTCGAATAAAATGCTTCATCTTTAATTTCGTGATGTTGTAGAAACTTTTCTTGTGTCAGAGTTACATCCATCATACGTGATAATCTAAATTCTCTATAATTCTGACGTTCTCTACAATAACCATACATATACCAGTTACGGAACTTATAATGAAGGTGAATAGGTTCTACTTCACGAGATGTAAATTCATTTTTATTACTTACATAATTAAAGTGTATTACCTTTTTTTCATGTATAGCTTTTCGCAGATTCATTAATGAATTAGGTTCTGTTCTATGGCTTTCCAAGTCAACCAATAAAGACTTATTATTACTGTTTGTATCCAGTACTTTTAGTCTATCTATCGTATGTTCAATTTCTATATCTTTAAAAATATTCGATAAACTACTTAATACTGTAATTATATTCAGAATGTCATAAGAACCCATTAAGCTTTTATCAAATTTGTATCCCTTTATTATACCGAATCCCCCGTTAGTCCCTTGGTAAGAAACAACTGGTATTCCAGCAGCACAAATAGCTTCGATGTCTCTATAAATTGTCCGTGGTGATACTTGAAATTCATCAGCTAAACTAGAAGCTGACAAAATTTCATTATTTAAGAGCTTGAATATGATTGATATCAAACGTTCTAATTTCAATTCTCATTTCCTTCCTTTAATAATTGACTAAGCGACCATTGTCATTCCATTGACCGTACATTTTATTTTCTCTGGTATTTTCAATAAACTTATCCAATCTTTTATTAAAAATATTAGGTTCATTTCTATAACTTTGTATCGTATCAATTCTAATCCTTTTGTATAGATCAGGAAAATTAATAAAGTTTTGATATGATTGGTCATCTTCTTTCAGACGAGTTTCAATATCTGCATCTATAGTAAAAGATTCAGGTCGCATATCAGGAAGAACTCTCAGTCCTTCTTCTTTCATCAAACCTAATTGATATAATCTCCTTACTCTTTCCTTATTTAATTCTGTCCAATTACTGTTTTTCTTTCTTGGGGAAAGCCTTTGAGCAAGTTCAGTATCTGATATTTTCTTCTTTATGCCATCAATCCAACCAAAACATAGTGCCTCTTCAACTGCATCTAAATACTGAATCACTTCTGATTGTTCAGTTATACTTACTATCACCCAACAAAATTTTTCTGTTTTTGAATTTTCCTCAAGCCAATCTCTTAATTCCCACCTTGTCGTAACACTAAGTAAATTCTCTATTTCCATTTTTAAAATTATCCTTTCTAAAATGAATATATGTCCTAAATATAACTGTTTAATAAATTTGTTATATTGGTAACATAAATGGTATCATCTTCTCGTAAATCTGCTAGCATTTTTTTGAGTTGCTCGCGACCCTTTGTTATTCCAGAAATTTCCTCTTTAAAAACAATGTCCATTCATTGAAGAAGCCATAGAGATAGAATAGCTTTATTACATTTTGTTTTATTCCCCTTTTTCGGAGGATGGGCAAAAACACCCAAATTCAAATTAGATTCGGAATGTATCAAGTACATTATCTTTTTCTTCTTTATTAATTCCAATGTATCTTAGTGTAATTTGTGGTGTACTATGATTCAATATTTCTTGTAACATAGCAATATCCTTTGTTTGCTTGTAAAACCAATAGCCAAACGTTTTACGCATGGTATGAGTACCTAAAGATTCTACTCCGGCAAAATCTCCGGCTTTTTGTAACTGTCGATAGGCTTGAATTTTACTAATGGGTTTATCCCCTTTTCGAGAAGGAAATAACCAGGTACTTTTTAGATTTTCAGCGTATGGAAATACTTCCTCAAAAATAGAAGTAATATTTATGATACGTTCCTTTTTTGTTTTTCCTTCTTTAACTTTAAATTCTTTCCTCTTTTTTCGCTTTAATTTTAAAATCTCATTCGTTTCCATTTTAAGTAAGTCACTTACACGTAATCCAGTATTAATCCCAAGTAGGAATAAAATGTAATCACGGTCTGAACAATGACGTTTCAGAGACCATTTCATATCTTCGAGCTGTTCTATGCTCCGAATTGGTTGTACATCAATTAAATGTTGCTTTTTATCCATCTGCTTTTCAATCCCTTTATTTTCAATAATTTGAATGTATACTTTTTTGTCTATTTTTATAATATCAATGAAATTAGATAAAAGTCAATGTTTAAGGGGAAATGAATGTAAACTTTCGGCTAAAAGTTTACATTCGATTTTCGAATCATCTATAGCTAATTTTGTAATAAATTTCTCAATATTGATATAGATGTTAAATATGGGTTTTATATCGAAAAATAACAAAAAATATAATATCATAAAAATTAAGATGGTTTGTGTCACTTGTTTTTCCCTTATGCTTAAGATAAGATCGTATTCGCCGATCTTATCTTTTTTTATTTGTAAATTTTAGATACAAAAAAAGGAATCCTTATAATAAGGATTCTGCAACAGGTAATTTACAATAAAATTATAGAAGAGATTTTAACAAACGACCCTTACATTAGTTTACATGAGGACGAGGAAAAATTTGTATTTGGGAATCGCAATGTTAATAATGGAGAGCAATGGATAGCTATATTAACTGGTGAAAGAAAAGTTATATCAGCTTACAAAGCTGATACAGATAACGATTATTTTTACCACTTTTCAGAAATAAATTACTACTATGAATTAGGAACTCACTATGAACTCATTAAAGAATTCGACCATGATAACGAATTAGGCGAAGATTAAAGGATTTGCTAACAGTCTATATTAAACTGTAAAGATATAGAGGGTAATTCACTATATTTTCTTAGTCAACCAAAGGTTAGTTATTAATTAAAGAAAAAATAAAAGGACCATTTGTGGTCCTTTTATTTCTGCGCTTGGGTTAAGAGCAGTTTGCCATGTATGAACTTAGTTAACCCTCAGCTAAATTACTTTCTGTTCATGTTAATTTTTATCCTCTTCTAAATCTAAGAAATTTTACTGATTAGCTAGGAGTTGTGAGAAATTCTAAAACGTCCACAGGAACTGGTATCTTTAAGCCTAAATTCATTAAATGTAATAATTGTTTTAAAGTGTTTTTATCATTCCCCATAAGAACCCCTTCTAGATTCGCATCTATTTTTTCTGTATTTTGAAAGTCCAACCTGTTATTAATATAACTATACATCCAAAAAGTTTTGTAGAAAGGAGTAACAATTTTTAAAAATGTAAAGTCTTCCTTTTTATATAGGCTATACAAATAAACCACCATCTTAAGGTGCACATCCATTGCGTTCCTTTTCGATGCTATAATTGATAGAGCTACATAAAACAATATCTTCTCATTGTTTGAGCATTCATTCGTACCATTTAAAAAATCTCTTTCATTATGATTTTCTAGAAACGCCATTTTAAATACTTTTATAATAGTATCAAAAACTTTACAATTATTATATTTCTGTTTATTAAATTCTAAATTCCGTACAATTTTTTCAGTAATTTCAATAATATCTTCCTTATTTTTAATTTTCATTTCAGACAAATAAAACATTAACGGAATAAAAACATGCTGAATAGCAATTTGGAGCGCATCGTTAAGCCTATCTGTATCATTTATAGTTGTTTCTATATCTATGGGTTCAAAAACATCTCTTTCTTGTTTCCCACTATCCCTACTTGAAACAAATTCAATTGAAAACTCTATACCGGTATTAATTGCTTCCACAAATTTACGTTGAATAATTAAGTGAGGTAATAATTCCTTTTTATTTACTAGGCTAAATATACAAGTAATGTTATTTTCTTTTAACTCTTGTTGAGATGTGCTTAACCAGTAAAATTCATCTTCATAATTATTTGTAGCTCCAGCAAGGTACCCCATTAATAAATTAAGTCTAAATTCCAGTTGAGAATTATAATATTCGTGGCGCTTGTTATTATCCATCCAAATCATTCCGATAGAAGGTTTTGTATATGGTTCCTTTTCATCAAGCTCTGGTGGGATACCAGTCCGAACCACCGATGCGATATAACTAAGTACATGACCGAAAGCCACCACCATACTTTCCCAAACATTATCTTTTTCTTCTATTTTTTTCAAAATATTTAAGGAATCCTTCAAATATTTATATGATTCAGCATACATATTTTCATTAAAATAACAAATACCTATTTCACCCAATAATTTACTATTTATTAATTCAATACAAACTTCTTGATTAGCATTCAGCTCTTTTGCTTCTTTAAGATATCTTAAAGATTCTACTGAATTTGTCCCTTCTAAGCATTTAGCAGCAAAAACGTATGCATCCAATTTTTCATACGGATAATTACTTGAGTTCAGTTCCACAGCTGATAAAAAATAACTCGTTGCTGTCGCATAGTTCTTTTTATAAATAAACTGCTTTCCAATTATTGAATGTAACAAAAATAAGGAATCATCATTATGCTCAAAGGATAAAGCAGCATTATACAGGCTAACGGCTTCTTCCTCTTTGTTTAGATATTCAAATTTCACCATAATCAATGCTCTGATTGCACATGAAAAAAGAATTGGATTTTTTCTATTTAGTCCAATATCCTTAATTTTATTAAATAGCTGAATACATCGGTCCCAATCTCTTTTGCTCTCATCTAACTGTACTTCCTCTAACCAAATATTATCTACTAAAAGCATAACGGAATCATAGCTCATATCACTATGAAATGCTTTCTCTATTTGCTCTTCAGACATTTTATTAATAATATCCAGTAATCTATTAGTGTTATAAATATTCCCCTTAATTCTTATAGGATATAACCATATAAGCTCTTCAATATTCTCTTTATATTCCTCTCTTATTAACTTATCATCATTAAGACTAAAAACTTTTTCTAAGTAAGTAAGAGACAGCTCTAAATTATAGTCTAGTAATTCAAACGCAAGCATTAAATAAATGGCACCGATAAATTGATTATCTTCATCGATACTATCTAATTCATTTATAAGATGAGTTATATCCTTATTAAATTTTAGGCAAATAATAATCTGTTTCGCTCTGATCAATAAGCGTAATCCCTTTGAAATTTCCATCGGTAGTGGTGTATCGTACCATATAGAGCTAATTGCCCAGTAATCCTTATCAATATCAGCTTTGTTTAACTCTGTAAGTGCTAGAAAAAGTGCATGTGCTGCATTATTAAATTCTTCGGCTTGAATTAGATGGTTGAACATTCTTATAAATTCTGTAGGAGACAACACTTTTGATTCCCTTAATATTCGTGCTATATGAGAGTGTATCTCTTTAATTATATCATTCGATAAGTTAGTTACTCCAATTTTGTCAACGAACGGCGAAACTCGATAACCTTCACTTGTCCTTTGTAACCAATACCCCTCTAATAAGTGCATTTTGTCGTAAGGGTGAATTATATAAGGAGATATTGCTGATATTTTATCTACATATCTGTTATCAAATTCAGTATTAATTATGGACAATCTATATAGAAGTTCCTTTGTATCACTGTCATGAATGTCGTTTAATAATAGGTCCCTTACCTCCCTATTTAACTCTAGGGAATAGAACCCATTTTGGATATTGGTATACACTTCATTAGTAATATCCCAATTCTTTGAATCCAGATACTCCATACACGCGACAACCAGTGATGGATTATACTTTGTAACTGCACCGATCCAAATAGCAAGACTTTGGGCATTTCTTAGTGAGTTATTTTTTATTTGAATTAATTTAATGATATCTTCATCTGTAAAAAGAGGAACTTGTATTGATTTTACAGTATCACTATCAAAATTTTTAGTTAAACTATGAGGCAAGTTAATTGAACCCGAAGAAATTATTTTTAGACCATATTTTTTACAAGCTGAATAAATAAAATTTAAATTTTCAAACAACGTATCATGAATTTGAAATGCTGGTAAATCATCTAGAATAAGCACTGTTCCTTGTCCTAATTTTTCAGCAACGTTTTCAAACCAATCATTTTCGGTAGTTAAATTTTTTTTAGCAAGCTCAGCTAACGAAAGTTTAATCGTCATATTAGCTTGTTCATTATTTAAGTGCTTACATTTTATCCAAATGTTGTTTTTACCATTTAACTTCTCCGATAGCAAATATAAATAATGTGTTTTTCCAGTAAGTACATCCCCATATATATGAAACCAAGTCGAATTATTTAAATATGGTTCATGTATGGATAAAGTAGCTCCTCTTTCAAGTAGAATGGGAGATAAGGGAGGGTGATAATTCCCTCCCCGTTGTAAAGAATTCATATTTAAAGCAAAGTCATACCCTATATTGCTTCGTAACTTATCAAATCCTTTATTGATTATGGTTGTTAAATAGTTTTTTAAACCGCTTATTTTCCCCTTTGTATCTTTTAAATCCCTTTTAACATCCCTGTGAAATTGTTTCATTTCTTCTGAATGTTGATTGTCTGTTTCAATAGTTATATAAAGATTAGAATCAATCATTGCTAAAGGATTGTCCCCGCTTTGTTTAATGATTTTTTTATCAGCCATTATTTCTCGACCTTTTTGGAGTTATCCACAGTTGAATTAACATAAGCTTGCGGGTTATCACCCTTTTGCTTGATAGTTGTTTTAGTTACTCTTTTATCTACTTTTTTGTTTTTCTTAATTACAACACTGATTGTAATAGCCGCAGCTCCCAGTAACCCCATAAGAGTAAGGATTAATTCTTGATTAAATTCCATAAAAACAACACCCTTTATTTGTTAATAGTATAAGTATAATTATACCATATTTTTATTTCTTCTCTCTAATACAGAGAATAAAATTTAGAACACGGTATTATCTCCTTCGATTTAGACAGAGAATATTAAGTCTACACAAAAATTAAATGTAGACTATTATTGTATTGTTTTAGTTTTTTAAAACATTACGGTACGTGAAATTATTATGTTAACCATAAAAAAAAGCCCCTTGAAAGGAGCACTTATTTGACAAGGTACTGTTCTATTTCTTTTATTAATAGTTCTGCACCTTCTGGACTTAATGAGATCTTACCCTTTGCTAATGCTATGTTACGATTTGACACTTCTCCTGTTAATGCACAAACATGACCAGGCTGATACTTCTGTAAAATGATGTCTTCCCCTTCTACAAAAATCTCTAATGGTGATTTTTCTTTAATCCCAAGCGTATTTCTAAGTTCCTTTGGAATTACTATACGCCCTAATTCATCCACTTTTCTAGTTACTCCGGTTGCTTTCATCCAGCATATTTCCCCATTTCATTATCAATTTGTACCCAAGTTATTCTTTACTATTGTAACAGGCTTTCTCCATACACGAGAAACATAATGATCCAAAAACTAACGATCATAACCAGAATTTCTTTAAACCTTTGCTGAAAGGAAATACGCCCTTCTTCCATTCTACATGCCTCTTTTCTCTACAACTTTTTATATGTTAAAATATAGAGGAAAGAAACCTGCCAATTTCTTTCCTCGACAGTCACTCATGACTTTGCTCTTTGTTTGCTTTTGCAAATGAAGAGCTTTTATTTTGCATACTTATACTTGCTTTCCAGCACCGCATAACGTAATAACTTTAACTTTGTTTCTTTTTTCAATGCTTTCCATTCCGATACAGCAATCTTCATCCTTCATTCCTCCATTAATTAAATTTGTTATTTAAATAGACTTATAAGTTCCAGTTATATATTTTTTTAATTTGTTTATCGCTAAATCCTTCATGGACAGCGAAGATTTCTGGAAAATCGGAGATACACAAATCAATAATTGTATTATCAGTTGTTCTTATATAGTAATATTGGACAGCTCCCTCATAATTCGAATATAAATAGTACTTATGAATTTTATAAGTTAATCCATTTTTCTCTAATACCTCATAAAGCTTATTTTTAGTTTCATCCATTACGTCAAAAATCGTTAACTGCTCCATTATTAACAGCTCCCCATTGCGTAATTACTAAACTAACTCTAAGAACAAGGTTGTTTCATTATGTTCATTGGTATGCACATTAAACTGTTTTCCCGTAGCTTCTAATGCACTAAAAAGCATTCTTTTATATCCTAGATCCATAAAATCTACACTTATTTGACCATGATTCATAATAAATTGAAGATCAGCCATCATCTTTTTAACTTTCCGTTCCATGTAATAACCTCCTCAATAAAGTTATATAACTTATATAACTTTATTGAGGAGGTTGTTATATGGCTGTTAATAAAGACAAGTACACTCAAATTTTAGTTACTTTTACAAAAGAACAAGTAGAACAAATAGAAAATTATTGGCATGAAAATAAGCTGAAGAATCGAAATGAAGCAATTCGTCAGATCGTAGACAAAGGGTTAAGTCGTAAATAATGACTGCCCTTTTTATTTTCCCTAAAAAACCTAAAAACGCATTTAAAGTCCGTTTCTCCCTTTACATACGTTTTTATGACAAATACGACTTATTATATTAACAACTAATTAAAAATCTCATACAATCAAATCTGAAGAGTCATTTTTGCGTTAAACTGATTTTTCTCATGTATTCTTTAAACAAATGAAAAAGAGCCGGATTTTCATCACAGCTCATGTATTAATTGGTTCTGTATGTGTACATGTGGGATATTGAGAACAGCCAAAAAACTTATTTCCTGTTTTATTCGAATTTCGAATGACTAAATCATGTTTACATGTTGGACATTTCCGTTCTGCAGGTGTTACCCCTTGATATACATCTTCAGCCGAATATTCGGGATTAATTTTATTAATCAATTTCTGAAGTTCTACACGATCTATTAGTTTTACATTACAAGCTTCCGCTAATTCCTTTGCTTGTCTTGTATATACACTGTTTGTTACAACCCAGCCCTCATGTGCTTTGTAATAAGCTTGTGCTGCATATATCTCTTGTACGGCACTAATGCCGACTCTATTTTTCATCCCGTAACGTTTTGCCTGGATGACAATACGATTTTTCCCCTTCAATACCAGATCCGCTCCGAAATCATTTGACTGCTTTGTGACTGTTGGAGAATAACCCAACTCTCGAAAGAGAGCTTTTAGATATACTTCGAATTGATGTCCGTCCATTTTGTCTATATAGCGAATACCGGACTTAGCTATTCGCTTCAGTATTCTTCGCTCCCGAAACTTTCGGTACATAAATTTACAAATACGGAAAAGAACATAAAGGATAAAACCATAAATCAAAATTTGTAATATGTTTGGCATTTCTGGTAGATTAGACACTTCTCTCCACCTCTTTAATTGGTTTTACTTTCTTTGGTTGTGCTGTTTCTTTTACCTGTTGCTCACTCACTTGTTTCTTCCGGACATCGTTCCAATCTTCTTTTTCATTCTTTGGAATATCCTCTTTAAGATCTACAAAGCATTTCATCGTTTGAATGAAGTCTCTCCCAGCCTTATCATTATCAACTGCCATAATGACCTCTTTAATATCGTGCCCTTCTTTTTTCGCATCCATTAAAGATTCAATCACTGTTTTGGACTTCAAACCATGCATAGAAACCAGGCGAGCGTTTTGGATATTATTTTGTTTAATGCTCCAATGAGATAACATGTCGATTGGATCTTCATAAAAATAGATCTTATCCGGCTTACCCACATCAACCGTAAAACCTGCATTGATTTTTTCATAATTCGGGACGATTTGTTTAAAGCTGCCTCTTTTATTCTCCATTTTTACAGTGCCTTGACGGTTCATTCCAATTACTTGCCCTTTGCCACCTTCTTCTCTCCATTTGAACACGACATTGTTTTTCTTATCCTGGACGATAAGATCTTTTTTAATCAGCCAGTTCACCAGGCGAGGATCTATTTTCCGCTCATCAATTAAGTATTGCTTGATTTCTGTTTGTTTCGGCACCTCTAAGTGTTTTGGATAACTAAAAGGCTGCTGCTCTTTTTTGCGTTCCTCTTCAGCTTTTGAACGATCAAACTCTTTGTAGTCCCCCTTCTGAATGTCCATCACGGCTTGAGGGAATGTCATGTCATAGTACATCATGGCAAAGCTAATCGCTCCATATCCTTTTTCCCCTCGACTATTCCAGGCGTATTGATTCCCTTTAATGATGAGACTGTCATGTTCCGTATGACGATAATAGTTTCCTTCTTTCTTAAATGTTTCTCCTTTTGCTTCCAGATATGAAATCAAGTCAACTTTTCTTGCTTTCATCGCATCCTCCGTACTGACATGTGCCATTACGGAATCCCCCCTTTACTCTATAAAATGAAATAAAAAAGAGGACTATTCCGTTTCCTAGTCCTCTTTTGCTACTTATTGTCTTGATATAAAAAAAGAGCTTTACTAACAAAATACTTAAACACAGCATTTTTGAATGAGTAAAAATCTTTTTTATTTTTTACTTTATAACTACCTTCGTCCTCAAATTTAAATTTTCATAAGGTTATACAATACTATAAAAGGAAATGAATTTTTAAAATTAATACCTTTGCTTCCCTACCATTGTCTCTATAAAATCATTAATAAAGTATTTTTGATTTAATTTTAAACCAATGCGAACTCCTGTAGCTTCTGCACCTGAACGAAAATCAGCAACGGTTTGTCCTCTAAAAGATTTTAAATCAACTTCTACTTTACGATACATATATTGAAAAAAACTAGGGTTAGCTATTGCGCTTATTGCAACTACATCATGTAAAGGAGCCCCTTTAATACTTTTATTCAATTTTTTATAGGCACTGTAATAATAATCATAGATTGGTTTTATCAATGATTTGAATGGACCATTTGTATGTTCCACAATATAATTCACCTCGTTCGGGAGCAATACAGCCGAATTTGTTACATTTAAAGGAATCATTGTTAAATTTTTCGACTGATTAATTACAAACTGTGTTGAAACAGGATCACCATACGCATTGGCTTCCGCTACAGATGTAACATTTCCTGGTTGTAAGAACACTCCGGACATGATATATACTTCCTTTACACTTTGCATTAGTTCTTTCCAAATATTTAATACCATCGCAAGGGAAGTAGATCTTCCTACATCAATAATTGTTAACTCTCCCTTGTACCTTTCAATAATTTTAGGGATTAAGCTAAAATCATGAACAGGAATAGTTGTTACACTTTCAGGAGGCCGAATAGGACCAAGTCCTTCTGCACCATGGATTTCTGGATAATAAGTAGTAAACCCATTGAAAAATGGTAAAGTTGCACCACTTATAACAGGGATATCTTGTCTTCCAGCCAATTGCAAAAGGTACAAGGCGTTTCGAGTTGTTTGTTCTTTGGTAACATTACCGTAACTCGTAACAATTCCAACAATTTCAATCTTAGGATTTAGTAGACCATATATGATAGCTAAAGAATCATCAATACCTGGATCGCCAAATAACAATACTTTCTTCAAAGTATATCTCCTTTCTTACAAAAACTAATTTTATAAGACAAGCCTTATACTATTTATATGTAAGAAATTAGTATATTTATGACGCATGTTTTGAGATAATCCCTCTATAAGTAATTTTCTACTTAACTTCGCATAATATGAATGATAATAGGTTTGTCATGTGTGCTTTTGCGTTATTTTTCCTATATAGTAAAGAACTTTTTTATCTTGTTACACTTATAGTTGATACATTTCATTTTTATTTGCCGAATAAGAATTTTAATCGCTTCTCCTGTACGCTGTATGATAAACGAGCATCAAATTTCTTCCCATTTTTGTTTGAGATAAACCCTTTGATTTGATCCGTCACATTCTTTTCTAATAGCTTTTTCACATGATTACTACTTAGATTTTTACCAGAGAATGTACCAAAAATGATGAAGTCACAGCCCTTTTTGTATCGCTCACATAAGTAATTACTTTTTCCTACAAGAACTCTACTTTTGCATAGTGGGCATTTGCCAATTGTACGATCTTCAGTTGTTGGAAAACGGAATTTCAGACTTCCGTCCGCTTCCATATAGATAGCTGCCGTAAATTCTCCCTTTTCCCCTTGAAAACCGTTTATAAAATCGGTTGTTTTATACTGGATTAGCTTCTTCATTTGATTACCAGGGATTGCTTTCCCTTTCATCTTGGCTGGTAACATAAAATCACATC